>NZ_JAVVQU010000006.1:0-77965 GCF_036655075.1 Niameybacter sp.
AAATACTTGAATTTATTAAAAAATAAAATATAATTATTGAGAATACAGCAATTTTATAACAGTAATATCTATTAGAAGGAGATTAATAATGGAAAAGTTCCAGTTCCAAGCAGGTCATCTCAGCGTTACATACAATCAAAAAGGCTACATTGAAACATTAGAAGTGAATGGGAAAAATTATTTACCTTTAGATGTACAGGCACCCCTTATAAGAGTCGTTAAACAAGAAAAGGTCTACTTGCCAACTCAAGCTGTTGTTGAAGGCGAGCGCATTTATTTAGCGTTTCAGGAGGCTCGTGCAACCATTAAGCTAGGCATGAAAGGCTATTCAAACTATCTCACATTAGAAGTTGAAGAAATAATAGGAGAGGGGATTGATACACTTATATGGGGCCCCTACCCTACTAGCATTCAAGAAACGATCGGTGAAATTATAGGCGTCGTAAGAGATCAGGAAACAGCAATAGGTATGCAAGCTTTAAATATTAAAACGCTTACAGGATGGCCTTGTGAGCTTACCTCTGAATTTGATGACCAAGGAGAACAAAGTCTTTTTAGTGTCTCAGTATGTGGATTTAAATATCCAGACTTAACAGCTGCACCCACTCAATTTGGTAGTGTGATTCAAGGCTATTGTAGAGATAGAAGGCATGACCGTATAGGTCAGGTATGGACGAAGGAACATGTATGTATTGAAGGTTTTGAAGGAGAAGATGCAGAGATTGTAGGAAGTAAAATTGCATTGTTTGGATGTCATCCAGATATGATATTAGATACTATTGAAAAGATAGAAGTTGAGCAAAATCTCCCTCATCCAATGATTGAAGGGGAATGGGTAAAGACGGCTAGAAAAGCCATGATGTCCTACATGATTACGGATTTTTCTGAAGCAAACATAGAAGATGTATTAGACATGGCACAAAAAGGTGGATTTGAATATATCTATCATCCAGACCCATTTACCCATTGGGGGCATTTTAAATTTAGAAATGACCACTTCCCAACTGGAGAAGAGGGGATGAAAGGGTGTGTTGAGCAAGCACAAGCCAAAGGTATAGGGGTAGGTGTCCATACGCTGACTACATTTACTACAACAAATGATGCCTACGTAACACCTGTGCCAGACCAGAGATTAGCTAAAGTCCAAACCACTTATCTCGTAGAGGACTTGGATGAAGAAGCCGATTGTATTGCACTAGCAGATGTAACCCATTTTGAAGAGGTTGACACATTAGGTGCTGCTTTGGTAGGAAATGAAATCATTCAGTATGAATACGTAAAGGAGAACGATGGGAAGTTTTATCTCATGGATTGTACAAGAGGGGCCTTTGGGACTCAATCTGCGCCACATAAGGCGAATGAAAGAATATCTAAACTATGGGATTATCCTTATAAGGTCCTATTCCCTAACTTAGAGCTACAAGAGGAATACATAGATAGATTGGTAGCATTGTTTAATGAGCTAGGATTAAAACAAATTTCCTTTGATGGATTAGAAGGCTGTCTTGCAACGGGGCATGAGGCTTATAGTATTTGTCGTATGGTGGCTAAATATTATGAAGGATGCAATCATGAGGTCATCAACGATTCAAGTCGATTACATCACTACTTATGGCATATTCATACACGTACAAATTGGGGAGAGCCTTGGGGAGCTAAGATGCGTGAAGGGCAGACAGAGCTTAGAACAAGTAATCAGCCTTTTTATAAGAGAAACTTGTTCCCAAGAATGTTAGGATGGTTCCTTATCAGATTAGCTGAGCGTAAGTTTGAAGCGACTACACCAGATGAGGTTGAGTGGATGTTATCAAGAGCAGCTGGATTTGATGCAGGATTCTCAATCTGTATGGATTATAAAGTCATGAAGGATCATGGGTATAGCGCGCGTTATATGGAACTGACTAAGCAGTGGGAGCGTGCAAGAGCACGAGATGCTTTTACAAAAGAGCAAAAGGCTAGATTAATAGAGGATCAAGAGGAATGGCATTTAGAAAAGGTTGGAGAAGATAAGTGGATACTTTATCCAATCCATATCTCTAAGGAATACATGTGCGACCCTGAACAGCTTCAACCCGGTCAACCAGGTGGCGCAGACTGGAACTACACCAATAAGTTCCACCAACAAGTGCTTCAGTTTAGACTAAAAGCTGCAAGTTTAGATAGAAACAGCGAAGGGTATATAGAAAATCCCTGTTTCAGAATAAATGGTAAAAAATATATGTTTAAATGTAGAGTACGTGCACATCAATACCTTGTTTATGAAGGAGGCAAAGAAGCTACAATTTGTGACCAAAACTTTAAGACATTGAGCACCGTAAAACTTTCTAGTAGTACAGAAGTAACAAGTGAATGTGGTCCGAATCCGATTATCTTTAACTGCGATTTTGGGGGAGAAGATAGACCTTGTGCAGAGGTAAGATTTATCGTCAAAGGACAAGGTGAAGCAGTAAGTGTGCAGGCATAGGTTGAACAATATCAGAAATTTATCCCAAGCCTACATCATCTTATGATAAGAGATAGACTTAGGATAAGGGGTGGGTGTAAAATTAATGTTTCATGATGCTATTTTACACTAGAGAGTAACGCTGTGTAATACTTAGGGTCACCTGTCAGATAGTATTGATACCACGCTTCTAGCGTTAGCGGAGAATACACATTGAGATACGCTAGAATGTGTTTAGCCCATAATAAGCCACCCGCTGAACTTGCGGTGATGATAGACGAATCTACAACAGAAGGTACATTTTGGTAAAGGTTATGACCTGTATAAGGGGTAGAAAAATAATCTAGGTAGGCTAAATCATTACTCGTATGTAAACGGTGATTTAAAACACCTAAGTCTGCCAATGCTAAAGTGGCTCCACATATGGCGGCAACTAAAATACCTTGTTCAATACAGGTACTTGCTCTGTCTAAAATAGACTTTTGAGTAGTATCTTGCCAAGTATTCGCACCCGGTAGAAGTAGGGCAACGACTTCTTGGTCATCTAGCTCCTCGAGGGACCAATCAGGGGTAAGGGTTAGACCACCTAAAGTTTTAATAGGATTTTTGGTTTGTCCCACTGTTTTAATAGTATACTTAGGTGTATTTTTAGAGAGCATGGTTTGCATACTCATGGCTTGTAAGAAATAGCCTATTTCCCAGTCAGCCATAGTGTCTAGTACATAAATACATAGTGTTTTTTGCATGTTTATTGTCCTTTTCTTTCTTAGAGGTATAAGGCTTTACTTAGTGCATTATAAAATAAGAACAGTGACAACTAGCTGTCACTGTTCTTATAAAAGTTTAGGGCTTGCTCTAAGTGATTTTGGATGTGTAAGGCAAAAGAAGGGGGAGATAGGACCCTCATCTGGCCACCAAATCCAAGAAGAATGGAAAAGAGCATAAAGTCATTACTTTTCATGAAGAGTTCACTGAGTAACCTGTTCTCTTTTTCACTGATAACAGTTGCATGGGGAAAATATTCTTGAAAGAGTGTTTGCATTTCTTTAGGATAGTCTACAACAACGGCGATATCATTTTTGTTACGGTTATTTTCGTGAAGTTCTAATTCTTTTTCAATATTATATGATTGTAGCCAACTCACATGATTGAGTGTCAAGTTACGCATGCGAACGAGCTTGTACATACGGAAACTTCTAGTATCACAATTGTAGCCAAAGGCATACCAAGCATACCACTTGTAAGAAACGTGTAAGATGTCAGCAGTGACCCTAGAAACTTTGTTTTGCATAGTGGTATATTCAAATATCACATTGACCTTTTGTGCGATGGAGGCTTTTAAAAGTTTAAGAAGCTCGGTCACATAAGTATTTTCAGCAATAACGGAGAGGTCAATTTCCAGCGGCTTTTTAGAATCAGAAAGGGCATAAATATGTTTGACCTTTTCGTAAGTTTCAGTTACTTTTTCATCACCATAAATATCTTTTAGACTTTTTAACGCCAACAACATGTATTCGGAATTGGTGTGGTCGATTAACTTTTCACTGAGTTTGTAATGACTATGAATGGAATAGCCACCCTTAGAACCCACTTCAGCATAGATAGGAATACCCGCTAAAGTCAGGCTATCAATATCTCGCAGAATAGTTCGGCGTGATACTCCAAACTGTTTGGCCAATACACTAGCACTTACACACTCTCGATTAAGAATATAAAAGAGAATCCCTATTAATCTTTCAATTTTCATTTGTAGACTCCTTATAGTAACGATTAGGTCTATTTTAGCTTGAGGAGTAAGAAACTTCAACCTTGGTGATCACTAAGAATACCGTTATCATTGCCTATCAAGACATTTTAGAATAGTATCTAGACGCCAAAGGGCAAGAGATTTATCTCTAGCGGTATTTTCGTTAATAAGGGCAAGGGGATGAGGGAAGTTAAAGGGCGCAACTTCAAAATTGAGTGGTCGCCAATACCCAGTTTCAATATCCGGATTCATAGTGTGCTCAGGAAAAGTGGTCATAAGGACATAAGTAGAAGAGCTTTTGACAAAGTTAGTTAAAATAGTATGAATATCTTCTAAAGTATGATGAACGAGACAATCACGGCATAAAATGAGGTCCGCTTTAGGTAAATCATCTGTGGCAATATTGCGAAGAAGAAATTGTCTGTGTGTATTACTATAACGCTTTTGAACAGACTCAATAAGTTCAGGAACCATATCTATACCAATATAGGAATCAATGCCTAAGTTGAGATATTGCATCCAGTTAAAGTCACCACAAGCAGCATCAAGGAGAGAAGAAATATGGTATTTCTGAAAAAGTGGGGGGAGCGCAAGCGCAATGGTTTGAGTAGAAGCCACAGTTGAACCCGTACCAGATACTGTCTCTTGAGCGCCCCAGAGATTTTGAAGAAAAATCTTATTGAAAATTTCGTGCATGATGGGCACCTCCTTTTAGTATAGTATGATTGAGCAATAAAAAGTTGACCTATGCAGACAATTTTTAAATCATAAGATTTTGTTTCTAGGATAGACTAAAGTGAATGTGCTTAGCTAAAAGTTTTTCATAAATCCAATTGAACATCCTATCAATCTCGAGTATACTAAGCTATAGAGTAAAAAAACGAATGGGCTTTAGCCAGAATCCTCTAAATACCTTAATGTAAATAGAGGATTCTATTTCTGTTTACAAAGAAATTTAGTTAATCGTGCTTAAAATGACAGTTGAAGTATTTTACATTAAATATGCATGAGGATATAGGAGAAAAATATGAGTATAAAAAGCAAAACACCCTTTGATTATAAGAATAAACAAGAATTTCAAAGTAAATTAGTAGAGTGGGTTGGAGATGTGTTGTATGACTATCTTCCAGAACATGAGTATGAGGTGCGTGATGAGCAAATTTTTACGGCTTTTCAAATTGCAGATGCCATGTGTGATAAAAAGGTTCACTTAGCAGAGGCAGGACTTGGAACAGGGAAAACATTTGCTTATTTATTATCAGCCATTCCTTATGCTAGGTTTACAGGCAAACCTGTAGTGATTGCCTGTGCCACTACAGCACTTCAAGAGCAGCTTGCAGGTGAGGGCGGGGATATTTTGGCCTTATCTAGATTACTAGAACTAGAAATTGATGCGAGAATGGCCAAAGACCCTAATCAGTATATTTGTGATGTGCGTGTCGAGGAACAAATAGAAAAATTAGGTGGATTATCTCATGAAATCCAAGCGTGGGTCAATACGACAACAATAGGTGCACGTTCGGAAATTCCAACGATCTCAGATAGTGAGTGGAAGAAGATAAAATGGGAAGAATCTATGGCTTGTGATATATGTTCTAGCCGAGGATTTTGTAAACTTGTAAAAGCAAGAGAACAGTACAGAGTGACAAAAGACTTGCTTATTGTAGACCATGAGACGTTCTTCCATGATTTATGGACACGTCAGGAACGATTAGACAATGGGAAATCTACTATTCTTCCGGAATATAGCGCGGTGATTTTTGATGAGGGACATAAAGTACTTCTACCTGCTATGATGCAAGCTGGGCAACAAGTGAATCAGGAAGAAATGGATACGATGATTGCTGAACTTGAGGAGCTACAAGGGGCGAGAGATTCATTAGTGTCTATAACGGATAGTCTAGAAAGTGCTGCTTATACATTCTTTAATGTATTGCAGGAGTCTATTATAGTAGATGAAAGTGCAGAGAGGGTATCCATTGGTAGAAACGATACTTTAGTAAAAGCTGCCAATACCTTACGTAGCTTATTAGATAGTCTTCTTTTAGAACTACAAATTGAACAAGAACTTCATACAGAGTCCCTCTCCCCCCATCAAATACAAGGTTATGAGGGCCAAATTGAAAGAACAATGTGGGCACTTGGCCAATTTGTGAGAGACCAAGGTGCAAATATTGTGTCTTGGGTAGACCAAAAGAATGATAGCTTTTGGGTGGTGCCACGTAGTATGGGTGCGATGATTCATCAACATTTGTTTAAACAGAATATCCCTGTAGTATTTACTTCTGCCACGTTAAGCCATAAAGGTGATTTTAGTTATTTCATAAGAACTTTCGGGTTAAAAGGGCCATCTAGCTCTACCATTGGAAGTCCTTTTGATTTGGAAAATCAAGTAGTTGTTCACTTATCAGAAACTACAAATAAGATTGAACACTTAGTAGCGTTATTAAAAGAGAATGGTGGACGTGCCCTTGTGCTTACAAGTTCCTTACATGAAGTGAGAAGCATTAGAAAGGCATTACAAGGACAACATTTCCCATTTGAAATGATATGGGAAGACCAAGGGGATCGTGGCTATTTGGTGCGCAAGTTCAAGGAAGAAGAGACCTCAGTTTTAATAGGCGCTCACTTCTGGGAAGGTATTGACGTGCCAGGAGATGCATTGACTTTATTAGTTGTATGGGATCTTCCTTTGCACATTTCGGATCCTCTTATTGAGGTACAACGTAAGGAAGCAAAAGAGCAAGGATTAGATTCAATTACAACAGTGGACTATCCTGAAATGGCACTTAAATTAAAACAAGGTTGTGGAAGACTCATTCGAACAGAAGATGACAAGGGTGCAATTGTTATTCTAGATCCTGTAATCGGAACACCTTGGGAAAGTTATGTCATGGGTGCCCTACCTCAAGGCGCAAAGGTTATTACTCAAAAATAAGTTGTGCTTATGGCTTAGAGATGTTAAATCTCTAAGCCATTTATTTTGTTCAAAGTTTCAATCGTTTTATCCAAATGATGTAGGATGTTACTTTTATGAATTATGTGTTATACTAATAATTTGAATAATAACACTTTAGAATCTAGAGTAATCATAGAATCTGGATTTTTTGAGATGAGAATGGAAGTAAATAGATATGAATTTTAATGAAATGAAGTTAATAAAACCCATTTTAAGAGCAGTTACAGAGGCGGGATTTGAAAAACCATCGCCGATTCAAGAGCAGACGATCCCCCTTGTATTGGAGGGACGAGATGTATTAGGGTGTGCACAAACAGGAACGGGAAAGACGGCAGCATTTGCACTCCCTATTTTACAACATCTCTCCAAGTCTAAGAGTAAAAATATACGTGCACTGATTCTAACACCTACAAGAGAATTAGCGATACAGATTAATGAAAACATTGAAAAATATAGTCAATATACCTCTATCCGTACAGGTGTGATTTTTGGCGGAGTGGGGCAAAGACCACAAGTCGAAATGCTCCGAAATGGTATAGATATTCTAGTGGCCACACCAGGGCGATTAAACGATTTAATTAATCAAGGATATATTAAATTGAACAAGATTGAAGTGTTTGTGTTGGATGAAGCGGATCGTATGCTAGATATGGGCTTTGTACAAGATATTAAAAAAGTTATCAAACAGTTACCTTCAAAACGTCAAACATTACTCTTTAGTGCGACCATGCCAAAAGAAATTGAAAAACTTGCAGTGGATATGTTGAAGAATCCAGCTACAGTGAAAGTAGCACCTGTTACCAATACATTAGATAAAATAAGCCAAGGAGTTTATTTTGTAGATAAGGCTAATAAGACATCATTATTAATATCGCTCCTCAAGAAAAAGGAAATTAAGAGTGCCATTGTCTTTACCAATACAAAGCATGGTGCCAATCGTGTGGTGAAAAATCTGGATAAAGATGGCATTAAGGCATTGGCTATCCACGGTGATAAAAGTCAGAATGCAAGACAGACTGCATTAAATAGTTTCAAAGAAGGTAAGATTAAGGTGCTTATTGCAACAGATATTGCGGCAAGGGGCATTGATATATCAGAGCTATCACATGTATTTAATTATGACCTTCCAGATGTGCCAGAAACTTATATTCATAGAATAGGTAGAACGGGTAGGGCTGGACAAGATGGTATTGCACTCAGTTTCTGCAACATTGATGACCTTGATAACTTACGAGGTATTGAACGACATATCAAAAAGGGCATTCCAGAGTTAGAATGTAAGTGGCCAATGGTTGTTCTGGAAAAAACTGAAAAAGCAGTTAAGCCACCAAGAAAGAAAGTAAACAGGAAGAAATAGAGGAATATGTGAGTATACCAGGAGGGGAATATGAATTCACGCATGACATTAGAAGGTATTTCAGACGGAAAAGTTTATGATATTGAAGATTGGGTAGCAGCAGATGCTGGTGGGTGTAATGGGTGTAGTGCCTGTTGCCACGATGTAGGCGACTTAGTTGTTTTGACACCCTTTGATATTTATGAGATGACAAGACGCCAAAAGGCGTCCTTTGACGACCTATTGGTAGATAAGATAGAGCTACGTGAAAAAAATAGAATTTGGTTGCCTCATTTAAAAATGCAAGAAGAGACTAAGCGTTGTAGCTTTTTAAATGAAGAAGACAGATGTACTATACATGGGCAACGTCCAAATATTTGTCGTTTGTTCCCGCTTGGAAGAGTTTATGAAGATGATGATTTCAAATACTTCTTACAAGTAGGAAACTGTACCAAACCTAGTTTAACAAAAGTACAAGTAAAAGAATGGATTGGCATCGAGAACTATGCAGAAAATAAAGCCTTCATCTTGGCGTGGCATCGCCTCTTAAAGGCACTCACTTTCCGTTTGAAGTTTGTACGTGATGAGGAAGAGCTTGCAGCCATCAACCAATACCTTTTAGATACTTTTTATAGAAAGTTAGTAAAAGAGGGGGAAGATTTTTACGTAGCTTTTGCTAAGTGTCTCCCAGAGGCTAAAAATCAGCTAAATATCCTCTAAAGTAAGAAGGATATGAAGAGAAGAAAAAATAAGACCTATCATCTGTTAAAAGCTAGTTGTTAATAGGTGATAAGTCTTATTTTGTTGCTCAAATCTATTGACCTATGGGCCTTAACGGAAAAATGAACATAATTTTACATCATTGTTTTGAATTGTTTAGTGTGCTCATAGGCCTTTTAAGTACTGAGTTTTATAGTGTAGAGGTGAACAGCCATAGGCCTTTTTAAAGGATTTTGAAAAATAGGCTTGGGAGGTAAAGCCTAAGCGTTCGCTAATGGTGGACAGGGTATTATTTTGTTGGAGGTAGCGTTTGCTCTCTTCAAGCTTCATATTCATAAAAAAGGTGTTGACCCCCTGTCCTGTATAGGTTCTAAAAATATTTTTAAGTGTTGTGCTACACACACAACAGGCAGTAGCAATTTCTAGGATGGGACAACTTCTGTGAAGGTTTTCCTTCATATAGGCAACGGCTTGATTATAGATGAGCGTTTCTTTTGTATTGGAATAAGGAATGGCTACACTTTCTTTGACAATACGTCCAATAAAAACTTCTAAAAGCTTTTTAAAGGAGGCGGGAGCAAGATCAATAGTATGGCTAGTGAGTTGATGTTTGACTCTAAATTGTTCAAAATCAGATAAAGCCAGCTTAAATAAAATAAGGTTCTCATCACTTAAGGCAAAAATTTGAGATAGATATAAAAGGGGAAGCTCATGACTTGTAAAGTGGATAACAATGAGTTCAGCCGTATGGCCTGGAGCAATATGATTACGATGAAAGACATTAGGCTCACCAATAAAGGCCTGATTAGCCTTAAGGGTGAAGACCGTATCATCATAAGTAACTTCTAGTTGTCCGTCTAGGACTACGTTGATTTCCCAAGTATCATGCCGGTGTCCATAGAAGACATGAGCAGAATCAAAGAAATAATGATTAAAGTATTGAATATGAGAGAGTGAAAAATCATGAATAAAGATGCTCATTGGGTACCTCACTGTGTCTAATAGTATAAAAAATATGGCTAATTATATATATAAATGAAATCTTTTAACCTTTATACTTTGATTATAAATAAATTATCCAGAAAAGGAAACAGTTATGTTTGAGACAAAAAAAGAAAATACTTATAAAAAAAGATTAACACCTATTATGGGATGGGCTTCATGGAATCATTACCATATAGATATCAATGAGGCGCTATTTAAAAGACAAATAGATGCTTTGGTAGAAACAGGGCTTGCCGAAGTAGGCTATACCTATTTCAATATTGATGATGGCTTCTTTGGTGGGCGTGATGAAAATGGATACATCAAGCCTCATCCTGAGCGTTTTCCAAATGGTATGAAAGTTATTTCAGATTATGTTCATGCTAATGGATTAAAAGCAGGGATTTATTCAGATGGGGGGAATAATACTTGTGCCCATATTTATGATAATCCAGATAGCAATACAGATGGGGTAGGCGTTGGTCTATATGGCTATGATGAACAAGACCTGAGAATGTATTTAATCGATTGGGATTATGACTTTATTAAGGTAGACTGGTGTGGCGGACTAAGAATGGGTCTAGACGAGGAAACCCGTTATACTGAAATAGGGAAAATTATAGAAAAAATAAGTGAAGAAAAGCAAAGTCATGTCATCTATAACGTTTGTAGATGGGAATTCCCAGGGGAATGGGTAGTAAATGTAGCAGATTCTTGGAGAGTATCAGGGGATATTGGATTATACTTTGACAGTGTTTTAAAACAAATTGATGCAGTGAAGCCTTTAGGAAAATACCATGGTCCAGGACATATTAATGACTTAGATATGTTACAAGTAGGAAGAGGCCTTTCTTATATAGAAGACCAAACACATTTTGCAATGTGGTGTATGATGTCTACTTCTTTAATGCTTGGAAATGATTTAACAACGATATCTGAAGAAACACTTTCTATCCTCAAAAATACAGAACTCATTGCGATTAATCAAGATCCTGCTTGTATGCAAGCGATCCTTCACGGTAATGAGGGGGATATTGAAATTTGGGTGAAAGATTTAGTAGGTCCATCTACTTGTCAAAAGGCTATAGCTCTTTTGAATAGAGGAAATGAAGATGCTGAAATCACTGTGAACTGGAGTGAACTAGGCTTTGAGGGAGACATAAAAGTAAGAGATCTATGGGCACATCAAGATATGGAAGTTAGTGGCGTACATAAGGTGTGCGTAGCGGCACATGGAACAGCAGTCTATAAAGTTACACAATAGTGTTTAAATGTAAACCCAGTAAAGCTTACTGGGTTTATTTATTTACTTTTAAAGTATAAAAATATTGAAAAATATTATATATAAATATACAATAAGGGTTCAAAGTATCGTATGAAAAGCTTGCAAGATGAGGAAGGTAGGAAATAATATGAATGCAGCAATAATCTACGTGGCACAGGGGACCAAGGGGGAAGTATGTGATGGAAGTAGGCACAATCCCTATAGTACACTCCAACAAGCTAAAGAGCATGTGAGAAGACTTAGACAGACTCAAGAAATTTGTGAAATTCGTGTAAAAATAGCAACTGGGAACTATTTTTTAGAACAGCCACTTGCATTTGAAGTAGAGGATAGTGGGTCCCCATTATGTTCAGTAATCTATGAAGGGGATACAAATGGAGCGCGTGAACAAGTCATTTTAACGGGTGCTAAAAAGCTTGACATCAATCAATGGGAGCCAGAGGTAGGTCGTTCTCATATTTGGTTTACCTACATAGAGAAGGGGCTTAAATTAGATGGTTTAGTACTCAATGGAAAACCACAAACTTTATGTCGCTATCCTAATTTTGTAGAAGGTGCATTGCCTTTGGGCTCTGCAGCTACAGCTGAAGAGATTAAAGCCAGGGTGCAGCAGTACGAGCATGTCAAGGGTGGCTATATTCGTGCCCTACATCACTGTCGTTGGGGTGGGAATTCTTATAAGATTTTAGGAAAAGATGCAGAGCACCCATTAGGCCTTAGTCTAGAGTGGGTGGGTGACAATAACAGAGGTTCAGCATTTGACCATGAAGCTGTTGTAATCGAAAATATTTATGAAGAGTTAGATGCACCTGAGGAATGGTACTACAATCCCAAAAGTGGTAAGCTGGCCATTTTTAAAACGCCTAATATGAATTTAGACCAAATGGTATGTGAAGGCATCATCAATAGTGAGTTGATTCAAATAGTAGGAGACAAAGCAGGGGAAAAAGCAGGACACCTTACTTTTGAAGGCATTCATTTTATGCATACCAAAAGAACGCTCTTTACAGTCGATGAACCCAAGAAGCACTATACACCATTACTTAGGGGGGATTGGTGTGTGGTACGTACGGGGGCAGTTTTGATTCAAGATGCAGAAGAGGTAACCCTAAGGAATTGTCATTTTGACCAGATTGGTGGGAATGCCATTTTTATTAATGGTTATAACAAAGGTCACAAAATAGAAGATAATATCATAGAAAATGTGGGTGCAAGCTGTATTCAAGTAGCAGGTTTACCAGAAGCTGTGTATGAACCTTCTTTTTGGAAAGAAAGTCCTAACTTAAGTGAGACAGAGCATGCTGTACACAAGACATTTATTGAGGAGAAGCATTGTACAGGACCTAAAAGCATGCACTATCCAAGAGAAATCTATATTATGAATAACTATATGTGTAATATGGGAATTTTTGAAAAACAATCTAGTGGCGTCAATCTTTCTGTGTGTAGCCGATGTAAAATTCTGAATAATACTATTCATAATAGTCCAAGAGCTTGTATCAATGTCAATGATGGAACCTTTGGAGGCCATGAAATTGCATACAATGATATCTTTGATGCTCAAAAAGAAACTACAGACCATGGTCCTTTCAATTCATGGGGAAGAGATCGCTTTTGGTCAGTACCTTGCTACAATGCCAGTGGTTTGTATGGCGATCAAATACGTCCCTATGCACTACTAGATGCTATAGAACCTGTCAAGCTACATGACAATCGTTTCCATCATGGGGCAGACCAACCTCATACTTGGGGAATTGATTTGGACGATGGGTCTTCTCACTATGAGATTTATAACAATCTGTGTCTAGGTCTTGGAATCAAGTTAAGAGAAGGATTTGACCGCAAAGTTTATAACAATATTTTAATGGACGGCAGTTTTAATATTCACTGTACTTATGCTGAAGCCAGCGACCAAATTTTCCGTAATGTGGTTATTTGTGATGAACCTTGGAAGTTTGCTGGACAACAAGGTGGTGATAACGCTAGGCTCAAGGTGGGCAAGTATAAAATAGATGGAAATATCTACTACACCGAAGGTGCGCAGGTAAGCTTGCCTGATTTCTTTGAAGCTGAAGGATACGATATACATGGAAGTATGAATCAAGATCCTCAGTTTGAAAATCCACTCGAAGAAAACTATACCATCACCAATGTAGAGGTGATTACAGAAACAGGTTTTTGTAATCTGCCCAAAGTGGTTTATGGTAGTACAAAAGCCAAGGTGAAAGGACCGCACTATGTTGGGCGCACTTATAGACCAAGTGGTGCTAGCCTCGTGTATAAATGGTTAGGGGCTACACTTACAGCGATAGACGAAGGCATTATTTCTTCTACAGCATCTAGTGGTTATAAAGGTGCCTATATAAAAGAAGTACCACTTGCATCTCAAGCTTATGCGTTAGGTTTACATGAGCAAGATTTATTGAGAGAAGTCAATGGAGAAAAACTTCAGCAACTAGAAGAAAGTTGGAAAGTACTAGAAAAGATAGATGCAACATCTATTAAGCAGCTTAAGGTATGGAGGCAAACTCAGAATTTAATCCTTAAATAAAGGATTTTCCCATTTGACTTACTTTAGGATTGCAAGTAAAAATATACCCATGCATCCACCTATTACTATGCTACCTTTGAACTAGAGAATGTCGAAAGGCTAGAGATGAGTATTCCTTCTGATAAAATAGGTTATATCATTGAAGGCGACTAAGGCATTTTAAGCTTTCAAGGCAATTTGTTTGTGAAATTTGAACGTTCGAGTGAAGTCTAGGAGTATACAAAGGGAAAAGCTTTGATTTAAGACTAGACAGAAAATAAAATGGCTTCTATGATAGAGAAGAACCTAAAATTATACGAGATAAAGGGATAAACCTAAAAGGAGACCAATGTATGCACGACAAAATAAATGAACTAATGAAAGAATACTATGTAACTTTTGAAGAGTTAGCGGTAAGGTTAGGTGTGAGTAAACAGACATTGACCAGAAAGTTTAAAGGGACAACAGACTGGACTTACCCAGAAATGATGTTGCTTGCACAAATTTTTAATATTCAGGATCCACAGACCTTTTTCTTTGAACAAAACTAACTTATGCTGTAAGTCTATACTTTGATGGCATATTCATTTATAATAAAATGAGATAATTTCAACTTGTAGAAGATTTTATAAGTTATAGACGAGAAGTGGGGGTACTAGGCATGCAAATGTTATTTAAGCAACGTTTTTTCTCATGGTTTGATAGCTATGATATTTACGGAGAAGATGGAAGCATTTTATATACGGTTAAAGGGAAGATGGCATGGGGGCATTGTCTAGAAGTTTATAATGCCCATGGCATACATGTAGGCACACTCAAAGAAGAAGTTCTCACATGGATGCCAAGATTTCGTATGTATTTAAATGGTGACCATGTGGGTGACATCAAAAAGGAGTTTAGCTTTTTTAAGCCATCTTTTACGTTAGACTGTAAAGGATGGAAAGTGGAGGGGAATTTCTGGGAGTGGGATTACCAAATTGCAGAAGTAGGTGGTGGTACTGTAGCCTGGGTTTCCAAACAACTTCTCAATTTTACTGATACTTATACAATAGATGTACCAGAGGCAGAAAATGCATTAATGTGTTTGATGATTGTTTTAGCCATTGATGCAGCTAAGTGTTCTTCTAATAACGGTTAAAAAGTAAAAATAAGATAACACGTTTAAGGCTTTCTATGTAATGAATATAGGGAAAGAATAGACGTGTTTTTTGATGAAAAGGATTAAAGATGAAGGATGAACCACTTTGTTGTATAATAGCTTTAAAGTAATATAAGCATAAAGGAGTTATTAAACAAATGAAATTTTATTTTGCACCTATGGAAGGTATAACAGGATATATTTACAGAAATGCTCATGCAAAGTATTTTGGACATGTGGACAAGTATTTTATCCCTTTTATTGCAGCCAATCAACATGGTACCCTTTCAACAAAGGAATTACATGATATTTTGCCTGAACATAATAAAGGTCTTGTTGTTGTTCCACAGATTCTTACAAACAATGCAGAGGACTTTATTCGTACGGCGCATCAATTAAAGGATTTTGGTTATGATGAAATTAATCTTAATCTAGGCTGTCCTTCGGGTACTGTTGTTGCAAAAGGGAAGGGTTCTGGATTCCTTGTAGACAAAGTAAAGCTAGAGCTATTTTTGGACCAAATTTTTGCCACGTCCCCTACAAAGCTTTCCGTCAAAACCCGCATTGGAAAGGAGGATCCAGAAGAATTTTATGAGCTGATTCAGCTTTTTAACCGCTATCCTATGGAGGAGCTTATTATTCACCCAAGAGTTCAAAAGGACTATTATAAAAATACACCTCATATGCAAGTCTTTCAAGATGGACTTGAAGTTAGCCAAAATCCAGTAGGGTATAATGGCGATATTTTTACAACCAGGGACTATGAAAGGTTTATACGTGATTATCCAAGTGTAGATCAAGTTATGCTTGGAAGAGGATTACTCACAAATCCTGGGCTTATCAATCAAATTACACAAGACTATACATTGGACAAACAGGTATTTAAAGCTTTTCATGATAAACTTTATAGAGATTATCAAGAGGAGCTTTCAGGGGAGCGTAATGTACTCTTTAAGATGAAAGAGGTATGGGCTTATATGATTTGGATTTTTTCAAATCCTGAAAAATATGCAAAAAAAATTAGAAAAGCACAAAGATTAAGCGATTATGATGGAGTCATTTCATCCTTGTTCGAAGAACAAAATCTTGTAGAGGGAGTGGGATTTGCTAACTTTAAAAAGTAAATACTAAACTATAAAAATATCAAAAAGAGAGAGGAATATATTATAAGTGAGGCCATGTATGCACTGGGTATTCCAACAACCCGTAGCCTAGCTGTTGTAGCAACAGGTGAAGAGGTAGTCAGACAGCAGATAGAAAAAGGCGCAGTATTGGTACGTATGGCAGGCATGGATGAAAAAATGGCAAGAGCGCTTAGCCGGTCAACAAAGGTCCCAAGAAGCAATTTATAGCCTAATGAAAAAACATAATCCAGCAGTCATACCGCGTAATTACCGCGTAGAAGAGGCATTAGAAGCGGCTGTTCAAAATGAAGACTATAGCGTGATGAATCAATTGCTAGAAGTACTTGCAAACCCTTATGCTTATTCCCAGGAACAAGAAGTCTATAGGACGTTACCGATAGCGACAAGTACGCCTTATAAAACATTTTGTGGCACTTGAGATAAGCTTGTCTTTATAAATATTACGAGTTGATGACACTTCCCCCTTTTTAGTAGATTCAAGAAAAAGGAAGCATACACTATTGTATAAGCAATCTATAACAAAGGGGGAAATTATATGAGACGTCAAAAATCCATCATTTGGATACTTGTAATGACTTTAGGCGTTATGACAATGCCAGTAATGCCTATTAGTGCGCGTACAACACGTGAGATAGCAGGAGGTGTCATCACCCAATCTCAATCTATTAAGGTTGGTGACTATCTTTACTACGGTAAGCGTGGAGGACGTGACATAATATGGCGAGTGGTAAAGCAGGATGAAAAGGGGATTTTACTTTTCCAAAATGACTTACTGCGCTATAGTGAAACAGTACAAAATCAAGGGGATAAGATTGATAAGAGAAGAGATTGGAAGACAGAATTAGAGATAGAAGATGTACTAGATAGAGAGAATATACTAGATGTAGAAGATTTGTTAGAACAACAAGGTTTAAAATTAGAAGATTTACCAAGTATGCAAAGCTTGATAGAAGATGACGATATGCACATGATTGTTACCTTTTATCTCAATCCGAATACGGTTGTTTTCAAGCTCGGGGAAGGCAGTTTAGAAAAGCCTTACACACCTTACATGGAATGGAGCCAAGTGCCCACGCTTAAAGCAAAAGGTAATCAAGTAAGCATGACAGGCGTAGAAGTTATAGGGAGTCAAAATCTATGGGAATCCATTCCTACTATTTGGGTGGATGGCATAGCCCAAACGATTTCTAATATAAATTATAATCAAGAGCGTCAAACGCTGACCTATGAACTGGCTCAACCCATTAAACAAAATCAGCGTGTAGAATTTGCCTATAGCTTAGTCGCACATAGCACAAGTGCGATTGCTAAATGCGACGAACGCTTAGTCATCAAGGAAGTGCCAGTTACGGGTATACCTAATGAAACGGTTGACAATGTACCACAACCTGTAGTGATCACGAAGCAATTGCAAGAGGAATGGTGGAAAGTTGGCGAACAAAGAAGATTAAGTGTCACTGCAAAAGGTGAAGGTCAACTCACTTTTAGCTGGTACAAAGATAATAAATGGATAGGTGAAGAAAAGATACAAGTGGTCAATCAAGAAGCAACGTCTTCCTATGCCATCAAACAAGTCACTACAGGAGATGCAGGTGTCTATAGTGTGGAAGTAAGTGGTACAACAGGACTTGCCAAGACACAAGCACCAGTACATGTCATCAGTCAGTGTACCATACGTACAGCAACTTATCCTGCAGATGCAGGGAATATTACCAACAACAGTGCAGGACAAAATGGTATCTATAATGTAAATGATGTGGTAACACTCACAGCGAATTCTAAAAGTTATTATCAGTTCAAGAATTGGACAGAAAATGGCCAAGAAGTAAGTCGTGACCGCACGTATACATTTACAGCAGCAAAAGATCGAAACTTGGTTGCCAATTTCTATTGGGATAGGCCAGAACCTATTCCTCAATATACGATTCGTGTCACGATTACACCAAAAGATGCAGGAACTGTACGTGGAGATTACACCTACAATAAGGGAGACCAAGCGACTGTCACCGCGAAGGCAAAAGACGGATATGTCTTTGACTGTTGGACGGAAGATGGGGACGTTGTAAGTCGTAATGAATCTTATAGCTTTACAGTTAAGGAAGAGCGAAGACTTAAAGTTAATTTTGAGGAAGAAAAACCTAAAGAAGTGACATTTAAACAAGCGTGGAGAGCGCTATCTTCAAGACAACAAAAGTCTATTTTAGAAAACTTTGAAGCTTATTTACCTTATACCACATTAGAGGAGTCTTTAACTTTAGACCAACTCAATGATTTGACAAAAGGATACTTTACTAAAGACCAATTAAGAGAAGTAAAAAGAGACTTAGATTTACTTGAAGATGTAGGGATAGACCTAGATTGGAAAGTAGTCGAGCTCAAGGAAGTCTCTCAAGTGAATTTTATAGATTTATCAAGAAATCATTGGGCGTATAGTAATATTACAGAGCTAGCCAAAAGAGGTATTGTAACGGGCTATCCGGATGGTAGCTTTAAACCTAATAAAGCGTTGACGGTAGAAGATACCTTTACCTTCTTAGACCGTGTACTCCTTCTTAACGAGCAAATGGAAGTCAAACACTCAAGAAGTGTTGTAGAAAAATATATAGAAAATCAAAGAAGTTGGGCCTTTGACCATGTGGCTTCTATAGGTGCCAAACTAGAAGAAAAGACACTCAGACAGATTGGGCAGATGGAAGATGCGTATGTCTCACGTGGGCAACTGGCACAAGTTATTTATGAAGTGACCAATGGAAACCTTAAGAAAATTAGACCTTCAAGCTACTTTACAGATACGGTTTATTCAGAATATGAAGCAGGGATTGACTACTGCGTACGAACAGGTTTGTTAGAAGGAACGACTGCCTCTACTATGGAGCCTAACAAGGCTGTAACAAGGGCAGAGATGATGACCATTTTAATGCGATTAGATGGGGCACTCAAACGCTAAAGTAAAAATGAATTTGTCAATCAATGCCCTAGGAAACAGGCTCTTTCATAGGGCATTGATTGACAGATAAGATAATTGACCCTATTATATACATAAGAATGCAGGATATGGATAACAATTTATTTAGCCAGTATTTTTTCTAGATAGAAATTTTACAAAATAGACCAACCGATAAAAGAGGAGACTGACAACATGACAGACCAAAAAGCGATGCAAATTTTAAAACTATTTTTCTTTGGTGCAGTAAGTGTTCAAGAGATTGAGCGTAAAGTGGGCTTACCAAGAGTGGAGGTAAGAGAAGTATTAAAAGGGGCACGTGCTTGTGATTTAATTAATTACAGTACACAAGATACAAGTGAAACTTTTGTTAACGTAAAGAAAAAAGGGTTAGAAAGATACTTACGTACAAAAGGGATTATTAGCTAAGACATTTAGATGAAGCTTTGAGGTACCTATGGATAAGAGAGGCACTTCCAATAAAAAGCACTAGCCCGAAAACAATGTATTTAGGGATAGTGTTTTTTGTTGGGAGATTTAAAGAGGCGGAAAGTCGTTTGCTAAAGGTAGTGGAGAGGACTAAAATGACACTTAAGAGGAGGATGACATGAAATACGAAATAATTCTTTTTGATGCAGATGAAACTTTATTTGACTTTAAAAAAACTGAACGCTATGCGCTTGAAAAAACTTTTGAACACTTTGCTATCCCTTATGAAGCAAGCTACCATTTAGAAATCTATGGGGCTATTAATAAAAAGGTATGGGAAGACTTAGAAAAAGGGCTTATTACACCCGATAGGTTAAAAGTTGAAAGATTTAAAAGGTTAAGTGAAAAGCTCGCATTAGAGTTTGACCCAAGGGAATTTAGTGACGCTTACTTACAGGCTTTAGGAGAGGGTTCTTTCCTATTAAAAGGGGCAGACAAATTAGTTGAGGCATTAAGCAAGGACTATCGGATGGGGATTTTGACCAATGGCTTAAGTGTTGTACAAAATAACCGGATTAAGCAATCTGTTTTAAAAGATTACTTTGAAGCTGTAGTCATTTCCGAAGAGGTGAAAGTGGCTAAGCCCAATGCTCAGATTTTTGATATGATTTTAAGTCAAATGGGACAAGTGGACCGTACGCGTGTTTTAATGATTGGAGATAGCTTAACCTCAGATATCCAAGGTGGCATCAATGCAGGGATAGATACTTGTTGGTATAACCCTCATCAAGTAAAAAATACAACAGGGATTCAACCGATGTATGAAGTCTGTGATTTTGAAGCACTTAGACAATGGTTAGAAGTCTAAAGTAGGCTACATAGTTCCTAAAGTATAAGTTAGATATATATTATAGAGAGCTCTCATATACTAGAATAGAAGGTGAGACAAGAGAAGGCATAATCTACCCGAGGAAGGGGAGGGAGTGTCTTTTCTGCTTTTCTTCAACTTTATAGAAAGTGAGGCCTTACACTTGGATGCACATGTTAGTTTCAAAAAGATGACACCGGCTAAAGTGATTGCGTTAAGTTTTGTGACAGTCATTCTAATTGGTGCAATTTTATTAACGCTGCCTATTGCGAGCCATGAAGGGATTCAGGTTTCTTTTATAGATGCCTTATTTACCTCCACAAGTGCAGTATGCGTAACAGGACTGGTCGTAGTAGATACTGCGGATACATTCAATGCCTTTGGGCAGAGTGTTGTGGCTATTTTGATTCAAATAGGGGGGCTAGGCGTCACATCCTTAGGTGTAGGCCTTATTTTGATTGCTGGAAGACGTGTAGGATTTAAGCAAAGGACGCTTGTAAGAGAAGCATGGAACATCAACAATTTTAAAGGGATTGTAAAATTAGTAAAAGCTGTTCTTCTTTTGACGTTGATTTTTGAAGGAATAGGAGCGTTGTTAAGCTTTATTGTATTTCGCCAAGATTATCCAACAGGGCAAGCTTTGGGAATTAGTATGTTTCATTCTATAGCTTCCTTTAACAATGCAGGTTTTGACATTTTAGGTAGCTTTCAAAATCTCATACCTTATCAAAATAATCTACTTTTGAATTTGACCACCTGCGTACTTATTATATTTGGTGGATTAGGCTTTTTGGTCATTTTAGATTTAGGCCAGATGAGAGGTTTTAAGCACCTGACACTTCATTCTAAAGTAGTCATCCTTACAACAGTGAGTTTATTAGTGATGGGTACTCTGTTTTTAAAGGGAACAGAGGAAATGACGTGGCTTGGAGCCTTTTTCCAAAGTACATCAGCAAGGACTGCTGGGTTTTGTACCTATTCTATTGGAGAGTTATCAAATGCAGGTCTTTGGATTCTTACTATTTTAATGTTTATTGGAGCATCTCCTGGTTCTACAGGGGGAGGCATTAAAACGAGTACTGTATTCGTACTTATTCAGTTTACAAGAAGTGTTGTAACTAATCAGCATTGTAAAGCTCTTAAAAGAAGTATTCCAGATGAGGCGATTGTAAAAGCTACGATTATTACATTATTGGCTCTAGGCATTGTAGGTAGTGGTGCTTTTTTGCTATGTGTTTTAGAACCAGAGTATAGTTTTATGCAACACTTGTTTGAAGTTACTTCAGCGTTTGGAACGGTAGGCTTATCTACAGGCATAACGCCAAGTCTTAGTGGATGGAGTAAAATACTACTGATTGTCGTGATGTATATCGGGAGACTTGGTCCTTTGACCATTGCTTCTTTGTGGTTTGTAAAGAATAAGTCAAATCTTCATTATACAGAAGAAATGATAACGATTGGATAGGAGGAATGCTATGTTTAAAAGTAAAAAGACAGTAGCAATAGGGATTATCGGTTTAGGACGATTTGGAATGGCTTTGGCTAAAAGGCTCTGTGAGTTGGGAAAAGAAGTATTGGTGATTGACCAAAATGAATCTAAAGTAAAAGAACTTAGAAGCCATACTCAATATGCCTTTGTAGCAAATGAACTGACTAAAGAAGTCTTAGAAGAGGCCGGTATACAAAACTGCGAAGTAGTTGTCGTCTGCATTGGTGAGAAAATAGATGTAAGTATTTTGACCACTTTAAATGTGGTCAGCTTAGGCGTTCCAAAAGTGATTGCTAAAGCGATTAGCTACGAACAAGGCTGCGTGTTAGAAAAAATAGGCGCAGAAGTGGTCTATCCTGAACGAGATATGGCTCTTAGAGTGGCCAAAAAAATTGTCTCTCATAACGTCTTAGATTATATTTCGTTAAGCAATGAAGTAGAGCTATCAGAAATTAAAGTGAATGAGAAGCTCATTGGTCAGACTGTAAGTGGAGCGAATTTGCGTAAGCAATATGGTCTTAATATCATTGCCATTGGTACACAAGGAAACATTGAGACAGATATTGCTCCAGACTATGTCTTTAAAGAAACAGATGTGGTGGTGGTGATTGGAAAGAAAGAAAGTATTAGTGCTTTTGAAATGGATTAAGTAAAGCTATTAAGCATACAAGTATTTATTTTGTATAAAAAAAGCTTGACTCTATAGTAACAATAGAGTTTAAGATAGTACATGGCAAAAGAAAAAGGGAGGAATGAATATGTTAAAAGAATTTTTTAAATATGCAATTCCCTCAGCCCTTGCTATGTTTATATCATCCCTTTACACGGTTATTGATGGTATTTTTGTAGGTCAAGGTGTAGGGGACATGGCACTTGCGGCCGTCAACATTGTTTTACCTTTTACTGTTATATTATTTGGACTTGCATCAATGTTTGCTATTGGTGGTGGGTCACAAGTTTCTAAATATATTGGAGCGGGAGATGGAGACAAGGCAGTTAATATTTTTAGACAAGTTTTCAAGTTTCTGATTATTTTAAGCGGAATCATCAGTTTGGTTTGTATTCTTTTTACAAAGCAAATTGTAGGAATGCTTGGAGCGACAGAGACATTAAGCGGACTAGCAGCAGAATACTTAAGGTTTTATGCTATCTTCTGTATTCCGAACTTAATTGGAATTGTGCTTAGTAGCTTTGTAAGAAATGATGGAAGACCAAAGCTTGCCATGATTTCTACCATTATGGGTGCGATCACAAATATTATTTTAGACTATCTCTTTATTTTCCAATTTGGACTAGGTATTAAAGGGGCAGCTATTGCTACAGGCCTTGGTCAAATTGTTACAGTAGCAGTACTTGTACCTCATTTTATGGGCAAAAAAGGCTACTTATCTTTTGGAAATATTAAACTTAACTTTGAAGAACTTAAGACTTTCTCTAAGATTGGTTTCCCATCTTTCTTTGCACAAGCAAGCTACTCAGTGATTGTACTCATTCACAATGTGATGCTGATTAAGTATATGGGTGAAACAGGTATTTCAGCGTACAGTATCATTAACTACATTACAACGAATACCTATATGGTGCTCTATGGTTTAACCCTAGGTGCACAGCCACTCATTAGTTACAACTATGGACGTGGAGACAGTAAGCGTATGCTAGGATTTTACAAAATCACATGTATCAGTGCAACGATTGTAAGTGGAGCCTTTGTGTTAATTAGTTTTGTATTAGGACCGAGCTTGATTGGAATCTTTACAACTGACCCAGAAATTGCACAGCTGGCTTATCTAGCACTTCGTATGGCAAGTTTTAGTTACTTTGCGGTGGGTATTAACCTAAATACCCTTGTTTACTTCCAAGCTTTAGAAAAACCAAAGTACTCTAACTTGAGTTGTATATTAAGATCTGTTGTCTTTTTGCCACTAGCGATGTTTGGTTTATGTATGGTGTTTGGTGGAAATGGGATTTGGGCAGGTACGATTGTGTCAGAGATGTTAACCCTTATTACAATTACACTGATTGGTAATGTGAAAAAATCTACAAAAGAAGTCTTCCAAATAGAAAGCCTAGCAATGGAAGCTTAAAAGGTAAAGAAAGTGCTATGATGCCCTAAAGGAGCAAAATAGCACTTTTTTCTATTCTGAAACGTTATAAATAGGGCGCTAACACGGTTTGTTTATTTTGAAACATTAAGAAGGTGAGCGTTTGAATATAACTCATTTAAAATATGCCATTGAAGTAGAAAAGACAGGTTCTATTACAAAAGCTGCAGAGCATCTTTATATGGGGCAACCTAATCTAAGTAAATCGATTAAAGAGTTAGAAGCTAAAGTTGAAAAAATTGCTGAACTTGCTGTAGGAGATGCTTGCACAGGGTCTAATCCAAGAGTGATTACACCAAGTGAAATGGAAAGACTCTTTTTTTGCCATTAGGAAATAGTGATACTAGGCGAGTGGTTCACCATAAGGTAGTGAGAATAGGCTATAAATAGTAAGGGGAAATGTATATAATAGAAGAAGTTCAAAAGGAGGGTCTAAGATGGATAGAAGATTTAGTATAGGAGAAGTTTCAAAACTCCATAATGTGTCCGTACAGACGCTAAGACATTATGATAAAGTAGGCTTATTGAAGCCGGCTTATATTAATGAAAGTAGTAAGTACCGCTATTATTCGGTGAAGCATTTTATTATGTTGGATTTTATTAAGCAGTGTAAAGCTATGGGATTGACATTAGATGAGATTAAGGAATTAATGGACCATCATACCTCTGTAGATGCAATCTTAGAAGTCATTACCAAACAAAAAGAAATGGTTACCAAGAAGATAGAAGAGCTTCAACAGATTCAAAAGCATATTGAAATATTAGAAGATAAAATTCAAACAGCTCTAAATGAGGGGATAGGAAGCGTCTTTGTAAAATACTGTCCTACTAGATATTTTATAAAATATAATAATACAAAACGCTATACAGAGGAGTTTGAGATTAAGCTGACTGAGACATTGCGTGATCTTGAGAAAGAACACGGGGTGGGCCACAAAGAGCTAGCCTTTGCAACATCTTATGAGAAGTTTAAACAAGATAAGCAGCTCACATATGACCATATGATGATAGGTTATGGAGAAAACAAAAGCGTTGTACAAAGAGAGCAAGTGGTCTTGCCAGAAGGTCACTATCTCACTTTAAATTTTGACGATGATTTTAAAAATACAAGCCCTTATTATGCACAACTTTTGACTTATATTGAAGCGCAAGATCTGCAGGTAGGGAAAACTTTTTATGAGAGTTATATGATTACAAGAATGGATTTGATGAACAATGAGGAGAAATCTCTTGGGCAAATTCAAATTCAACTTATAGAAAAGGTAATTACTTAGGCCAAGGGTTATTGCTAAGAAGTCAGACTAGGTCAGGGAAATGGCACACCAAATAGCAATTACACCTTGAACAATAATAGTGGCTAAGGCAGCACCACCTATACCCCAACTGAAGTCAATAATAAAAAGTAAGTCTAAAAAATATTAAGTAAGGCGGAGAGGATAAGGAAGCAAAATAATTATATATGAAGACAAAACTAAGCCCCCAGAAGATAACTATGTATAAACTTAATAAGTAACAGTTGAATAAAAATGGATAGCAAAAAGGAGATGTAATGACTACATCTCCTTTTTGTGTATATTAGTTACCTAAATATCTTTGATAAGCGCCATTGTAGATTTCCATGTATCTTTCTAATCCCATTTGGTTGAGTTTAGCTACATAAGCATCCCATTCAGCATCAGCGCTGTTTTGACCTGTTGTCCATTTTGCTTTGTTAAGATTTACAAAGTCTTGTAAATCTGTTTGAAGTGAAGAAAGTTCTTTAGATTCTTCTGGAGTTAAAGTCATGTTTGGAATAGCTGGAGCAAAGAATGGTCTGTACATTTCTTGTCTTGCATCTGCTGCTAAACCGTCTTTAGTTGGTATAAGATCATTTGCTTTGATTTCTGGTGTTTCCATAGTTGGAACGTATGGGCCTGGGCATTCACTTGGTACACCAGGTTGGCTAGGCATGATTTCCCATTGTTCGCCACGAGCTTCTAAACGGTTACCATATTTAAGTTTTAAAGAATGTTCTTTATCAAAGAATGAATCGATGTAGCGCATTGCTGCAGCTGGATTTTGGCATGTTGCAGAGATGATTGCACGGTTTTTATCGATACCGTAGTCAAATTGTGACCAAAGTTTGTGACCATCTGGTCCTTCTAATGGTTCGATAGCAATCCATTCAATATCTGTACCTTCTACAGGACCATTTGTAAGGTAAGCACCTAAGTAGTCAGAACTTCTTTTTGCCATGTATTGGTTGTGGTCTTGAGTGAAAAGTTCTTTGTCAAGTAAACCTTCTGTGTAAAGTTTGCTTGTCCAGTTGATGTAATCTTTGTAACCATCTTGAATTGGTGTGTAAATAAGTTCTGATTCGTCTTCGTTAAGCATCATGCTTCCTGTAAGTGTAACAACACCAAAAGCACCACTGAAACCAGTATCTCCATTCCACACATCGTATGGTGGTACTGGTTCGTATGTCATTGGAATTTCATCAGCTTTACCATTTCCGTTAGGATCTTGTGTTTTGAAAGCTTTTAATACTTCGTAGAACTCATCTGTTGTTGTTGGTACTTCTAAACCTAATTTATCTAACCAAGTTTTGTTGATACAAAGTTGAGTTGTTGCTGTACCAGCTTCAGCATTAACAGCTGGGATAGAGTAGATATTACCATCTGGCATTGTGATTGCTTTTTTGATGTCAGGTCTTGCATCAAGTACAGCTTTGATATTTGGAGCATATTGATCGATTAAATCATTTAAAGGAGTGAAAAGACCCATTCCAGCATATTTGTTGATCATAGATGAACTTAAACCTGAGAAGAAGATATCAGGGAGTTTGTTTGAAGCTAAAACTAAGTTAAGTTTTTCAGTTGCACCATCACCACTTACTGTTTCAAAGTCTACGAATACGTTTGTTTTTTCAGCAAGTTCTTGGAAAACTGGATAGTCATCCCAACTACCGCCACCTGGTTCACCATATGCAAAAGCAGTTAAGTCAACGCGCTCTTGTACGATAGGGTAACCTGTTAAGTTGATTTCTTGCTTTGTAGTTCCTGCACCTGTTGATTCATCTGCTGCTGGTTTGCTACAGCCTGTCATTGATGAGAATACAAGCATTGAAGCAGTTGCTAAAGTTAAAGCTCTAGTAAATTTTGTCATATTCGATCTCCTGTCTTGTTATAAAGTAATGAAAAAGTAAGGTAATCACTTTATATTTGTAGTTAACAGTTCTTAAAAAGTTAAGTGGAAGTTAAGGACTGTTTAATATGTATAGATAATAACATAAACTTGATGACTATTAAAGCATTTTAAAACAAAAAGTAAACAAAATTTAAATTTTTGTTCAAAAACAACCAAATTAGAGTAAAAAATAGGTTTAAAACAAGCATTTATTTGTGCAATATTACTAGTAAAAAAATTAAGTAAAGTTAAAAAAGTTAACTTTGATTTAAAAAATATATAAAGTAAAGTGTAAAAAAAGCGAAATAGAACCCTTAAATCGTAGGAAAAGTTAAGGAGAAGTTTTGTGACAAAGTTACAGAAAGTGGAAGAAGTATGACATAAACTATTAATGTATTACACAATAACTTATTTGATGAGGTGAAAGATATGAAGAGTATGCAAAGTACAAAGAGAAACTATGAACAAGAATTACTTCATGCAAGTGAAAAGTCTGATGTGAAAGTTTGTAAGATTAATATAGAAGAAGAACCAGAGCTGGCAGAACGATTCAAAATCTCAAGTATCCCAACGCTTATGTTTGTAAAAGAAGGGAAAGTCATAGAAAGAAGTGAGGGGGTTAAGCCGAAGAAAATGATTTTAGCACTGTTAGAAAAATAGGAGTATGAAATATATTTTTATTTTAACCACTTTAATGCCATTTTAACGTGGGGGGACTGTTCTCTAATACCTATTTAATTTTAGATTGAATATACTACAAGGGTAAGGAGGCATGAGTACTAAAATATAACAACTTAGAATATAACAACCTAAAATAGTATAAATGCAAAATGAAATAAACGAAGAGGAGTGAATAAAAGTATGTTTACATTTTTGCAGTATGGACTCTATTTAGCCTTATTAGTCATTTTAGCCATACCACTAGGGGCCTATATAGGTAAGGTTATGGATGGAGAAAATGTGTTCTTATCTAAAATCTTTGGATCTTGTGAAAAAATTGTTTATAAGGTTTTGCATATTAAGCAGGGCGAAGAGATGAATTGGAAAAAGTATGCACTGAGTGTAGGGGTTTTCAATTTAGTAGGATTTATTTTATTGTTTTTTATACATATGATGCAAGGATTGTTACCTTTTAATCCACAAGGTATACCTGGAACGAGTTGGCACTTAGCATTTAATAATACAGCAAGCTTTGTGACCAATACCAACTGGCAGGCCTATAGCGGAGAATCTAGTTTATCTTATTTCACACAGATGTTTGGTTTGACTGTGCAAAATTTCATTTCTGCGGCAAGCGGTATAGCTGTTTTATTTGCAGTTATTAGAGGGTTTGTAAAAACTAAAACAGAAGGACTTGGAAGCTTTTGGGTAGACTTAACCCGTAGTGTTTTATATGTCTTATTGCCTTTATCAATCGTTGTATCTTTACTCATTGTTTCACAAGGCGTAGTACAAAACTTTAGTCCCTATGAGACGGTACAACTTGTAGAACCGATTGTATTAGAAGATGGGAGAAAGATAACTGAACAAATTGTACCCATGGGACCTGCAGCAAGTCAAATTGCAATTAAACAATTAGGAACCAATGGCGGTGGATTCTTTGGTGTAAACTCAGCTCATCCCTTAGAAAATCCAACAGGGCTTTCTAATTTAATAGAAGTCCTTTCTATATTACTTATACCTGTTGCACTTTGTTTTACCTTTGGGAGAAATGTCAAAGATAAGCGACAAGGAAAGGCTATCTTTATGGCAATGCTGCTTATGCTGGTGATGGCACTCGGATGTATTGCCGCGGCTGAACAACAAGGTACACCACAACTTGCCGGAAAGGGTACGGTAGATCTTTCTACCTATAAGCAAGCTGGTGGCAATATGGAAGGAAAAGAAGCTAGATTTGGTATTGTTGGATCATCTGTATGGGCAGCATATACAACAGCAGCTTCTAATGGATCAGTCAATTCTATGCATGATTCCTACACACCTCTTGGTGGTATGATGACTATGTTGCAAATACAACTGGGGGAAGTCATTTTCGGTGGTGTAGGATGTGGATTATACGGTATGCTAGGCTTTGCTATTTTAGCTGTATTTATGGCGGGTTTAATGGTAGGACGTACACCTGAGTATTTAGGAAAGAAGATAGAGCCTTTTGAAATGAAGATGGCAGTATTGACTTGCCTTGCAACACCTGTTGTTATTTTAGTTGGGAGTGGCCTTGCGGCAATGGTGCCAGAGGTTGCAGAAAGTATTAACAATAGCGGTGCACATGGGTTCTCAGAAATACTTTATGCCTATTCTTCAGCTGGAGGTAATAATGGGTCTGCATTTGCAGGGTTTAATGCCAATACACCGTTTATCAATGTCACAATAGGCATTGCGATGTTATGTGCAAGATTTGTACCGATGATGGCTATGCTTGCATTAGCTGGAAGTCTAGTGAAAAAGAAACATATTGCAGCAACAATGGGGACACTTTCAACTTGCAATGGAATGTTTATAGGATTATTAATCTTTGTTGTACTTCTTATTGGGGCGTTAAGCTTCTTCCCAGCGCTTGCGCTTGGACCTATTGCAGAGTACTTTCAAATGTTAGGTTAGGGGGACTAGGAAAATGAAAACACAATCTACAAAGCATAGGGTGGATTCTAAAATGATAATGCGTGCACTTAAAGATTCTTTTACTAAGCTGGCGCCGAAGACACAACTTGAAAATCCAGTAATGTTTTTAGTGTATGTATCAGCGATTTTAACAACAGGTCTATTTGGTCTTGCCTTATTGGGTATACAAGATGCCCCAACAGGATTTATATTTGGGATAGCACTTATCCTTTGGTTTACTGTTTTGTTTGCAAACTTTGCAGAAGCTATAGCCGAGGGACGTGGGAAAGCACAAGCAGATGCCCTACGTTCAGCTAAAAAGGATGTAGATGCATATCGAATGACTTCTATAGAAGATAAAAATCATTTAACAGTAGTTTCTTCTGCAAGTCTTAAAAAAGGTGATTTAGTGCTTGTTAAGGCAGGGGTGCAAATCCCAGCAGATGGAGAGGTGGTAGAAGGTGCATCCTCCGTAGATGAAAGTGCCATAACAGGTGAGTCAGCACCGGTTATTCGTGAAGCAGGTGGAGACCGAAGTGCTGTAACGGGTGGTACAACTGTTATTTCTGACTGGATTGTGATACAGATAACAAGTGAAGCAGGTGAAAGCTTTTTAGACAAAATGATTGCCATGGTAGAAGGGGCAGCAAGAAAGAAAACACCTAATGAAATTGCCTTGCAAATTTTCTTAGTGGCTTTAACTATCATATTTATATTAGTTACGGGATCTCTTTATACTTATTCTGACTTTTCAGCTAAACAAGCAGGAATAGATAATCCAACATCTATTACAGCATTGATTGCGCTTCTTGTTTGTCTTGCACCTACAACTATTGGTGCGCTTTTATCAGCTATAGGTATTGCAGGTATGAGTAGACTCAACCAAGCCAATGTTTTAGCAATGAGTGGTCGTGCAATCGAAGCAGCTGGAGATGTAGATATCTTGATGCTAGATAAAACAGGTACAATCACACTTGGAAATAGACAGGCAAGTGAATTTATACCTGTAGACGGTCATTGTGTAGAAGAGCTGGCCGATGCTGCGCAACTTTCTTCTTTGCCTGATGAAACACCAGAAGGGCGTAGTGTAGTGATCTTAGCGAAAGAACGATTTGGTATTCGTGAAAGAAATTTAAGTGAACTTCATGCAGAGTTTGTACCTTTTTCCGCAAAGACTAGAATGAGTGGGGTCAACTTAAAGGGCATAGAAGTTCGTAAAGGGGCTGCGGATTCTATCAAGCAATATGTAGAAGCTCAAGGTAGTATTTATAGTAGGCAATGCGATGAAGTTGTAACCCAGATCGCCAATCAAGGAGGAACACCGTTAGTTGTTTCTAAAAACTACGAAATCTTAGGCGTTATCTTCTTAAAGGACATTATTAAAAAAGGCGTTAAGGAAAAATTTGCAGATCTTCGTAAGATGGGGATTAAAACCATTATGATAACAGGTGATAACCCACTGACAGCCGCAGCAATTGCAGCAGAGGCAGGAGTAGATGACTTTTTAGCAGAGGCTACACCTGAAGGGAAGCTTGCGATGATTCGGGACTTCCAGGTTAAAGGTCATTTGGTAGCTATGACAGGGGATGGAACCAACGATGCACCAGCACTTGCTCAAGCCGATGTAGCGGTGGCTATGAACACAGGAACACAAGCAGCTAAGGAAGCTGGGAATATGGTGGATTTGGACTCTTCACCTACTAAACTTATCGAAATTGTACGTATTGGCAAACAGCTTCTAATGACAAGGGGGAGTTTAACCACCTTTAGTATTGCGAATGACTTAGCTAAATACTTTGCGATTATTCCAGCGTTATTTATGGGCTTGTATCCAGGACTTAGCGCCTTGAATATTATGGGGTTACACAGTGGGGAGAGTGCAATCTTCTCCGCCATTATCTACAATGCCCTTGTCATTATTGCATTGATTCCACTTGCGCTTAAAGGTGTAAAATATCGTGAAGTTTCAGCTGGGCGATTGCTTGGACGGAACCTTTTGGTTTATGGAGTAGGTGGGATGATTACACCTTTTATTTTTATCAAACTTATTGATATGCTTATTGTAGCCTTAGGCATTGTAGCCTAAGGATTAAAATGGTTTAAAAGGCGTTGAGTCCTATAAGTGAAAAATAATGGTCTGTAAAACACACCATTATATAGAAGAAAAAAATAAAGTCATAGATAAAAAGTCAAGAAATAAAAAAGTTGCAAGTGATGGAGGTCAAAGTGATGAAGCTTATCAAAGAAGTATTACCAAAGGTAATTGGATTGGTTATTCTGTTTACGGTGTTATGTGGGTTTATATACCCAGCGGCAGTGACAGGGGTGAGCCAAGTTGTTTTTAAAGAGCAGGCGAATGGAAGTATTATTGAAGTAGATGGCAAAAAGTATGGTTGTGAATTACTAGGACAGCAGTTTGTAGGAAATGAGTATATGTGGGGGCGCATTATGAATGTGGACACAAGTACTTATGTAGATGAACAAGGTCAGCCTGTGATGTATGCAACCCCTTCTAATTTAAGTCCTGCTAGTGAAGAATATGCAGCACTTGTAGCCGAAAGAGTAGAAAAGATTAAAGCGGCACATCCAGATACACAGGTGAAACAAGTTCCTGTGGACCTTGTAACCTGTTCAGGCAGTGGACTGGATCCTCATATTAGTATGGCGGCAGCTACTTATCAAGTGGAACGTATTGCAAAAGCAAGAGGTATTGAAACAGATGCTGTAGAAGAGGCTATTGAACAAGCTACGCAAAAGGCGTTCTTAGGTGTGTTTGGCGAGAAAGTAGTCAACGTTTTGAACGTTAATTTGATATTGGATGGTATTTTACAATAAAGTTGATATAATGTGCATATGTATAACTTGAGTATAAGTTTATATATGCACATATTTTTTGAGGGATAGAGGGAAACACATGAATGAGGAGCAACGTAATCCGGATGTGATTCTTAGAAAATTAGAAGAAGAAGAGCGCCAAAAATATAGAGGAAAGCTCAAAATATTTTTTGGCTATGCAGCAGGCGTTGGAAAAACTTATGCCATGTTAGAAGCAGCGCATGTGGCAAAAGAAGCTGGTACAGATGTGGTTGCAGGATATATCGAACCCCATACAAGGCCTGAGACGATGATGAGGGTAGATGGGCTTGAAGTCTTACCACCTCTTCAAATGAATTATCGTAATATTGAATTGAAAGAATTTGATTTAGATGGTGCCCTTATACGTAAGCCACAGCTTGTTTTAGTGGATGAACTGGCACATACCAATGGAGAAGGATGTAGGCACCTTAAACGTTATCAAGATATAGAAGAAGTTTTAAAGTCAGGAATCGATGTCTATACAACAGTTAATGTACAACACATAGAAAGTCTGAATGATGTTGTGGCGAGTTTAACTGGAGTCGTCGTCAAAGAACGAATTCCAGATTTTGTATTTGATGGTGCAAGTCAGGTAGAATTAGTTGACTTAGAGCCTGTGGAGCTTTTAGAAAGGCTTAAGCTTGGGAAGATTTATAAGGAAAAACAAGCGGGACGTGCTATGCAAAACTTCTTTACAGAGGACAATTTAATTGCCCTAAGAGAAGTAGCTTTAAGAAGAATGGCAGACCGAGTGAACTTGATTCAAGAAAAGTTAAGTACAGCAGAGCATCTTTTGATTTGTTTATCTCCATCTCCTTCTAATGAAAAGGTTATTCGTAGAGCAGCACGTATGGCAAAAGCCTTTCATGGAAAGTTTACTGCTTTTTTTGTAGAGACCTCCGCATTTTCGGATTTTTCAAAAGAAGATATGGAAAGGCTCAGATGTCATACAAGATTGGCGGAACAACTAGGCGCTAAAACTGTTACTTCTTATGGGGATGACATTGTAGAACAAATTGCTGAGTATGCTAAGGCTGCAAAAGTGACAAAGGTGGTATTAGGAAGGACCTATACCAAGCGTTCTAGGTTTGGGGTAATGGAAAGTTTCTCAGAAAAGTTGACTAAGTTGGCACCACAGATAGAAATTTTTGTCATTCCTGACTGTTATGAGAAGGAATATGTGAACAAGAGAAAGAAAAAATGGAAATATGAAACAAATTATATTTTAAAAGATATTTTAGTTTCTTGCGTTGTATTAGGTGCTTCTACAGCTATTTCTTACTTGTTTGCCTACTGGGGATTTAGTGAAGCTAACTTGATTATGGTCTATTTGCTAGGTGTAATGGTTACCTCTTTGTTTACAAAGCATCGCTTATGCAGTACCCTTGCAAGTGTTTTAAGTGTCCTTGTTTTTAACTATTGCTTTACGGAACCTATAAAAACTTTTTCAGTCTATGACCCAGGGTATATAGCTACTTTTGTTATCATGTTTATTATGGCTTTTGTGAGTACAACGTTAATGCAAAAGATTAAGCAACATGCAAAGCAGGCGGTGATGAAATCTTACCGTACAGAGATTCTGCTTGAGACCAGTCAGAAGTTTCAAAAGGCAGCAGATGGTGAAGCAATTGCAGCTTATACGGCGCAACAACTCAGTGAACTTTTAGAAAAAAATATTTTGTTCTACTTTGGTAATCCAGATACGCATCCAGAGCCTATTGAGTGGAGAAGTGTCCAGGAAAGGGAGATGACTCCGTATGACCAGGCGGAATTAGGCGTGGCCAGCTGGGTATACAAAAACAATAAGCACGCAGGTTTTTCCACAAGTACTCTTCCAGGCGTCAAGTATTTATATTTGGCTGTAAGAAGTGGAGAAAAAGTTTTTGGTGTAGTAGGAATTGATATGAAAGGTAAACCTATGCAGACTTTTGAGCAAGGATTGATGGGGGCTATTTTAAATGAGTGTGCCTTAGCTCTTGAAAAAGAAATGCTTATTAAGGAAAGAAAGGAATCCGCTATACAACTTCAAAAGGAGCAGTTGCGTGCCAACTTACTCCGCTCCATCTCACATGACCTACGTACACCACTTACAAGTATTTCAGGCAATGCGGGTGTGCTTATCAGTAATGGCGATGAGATTAATGAATTAAAAAAACAGCAACTGTATGTAGATATTTATGAAGATGCGATGTGGCTTATCAATTTGGTAGAAAACTTATTGTCTGTTACCCGTATAGAAAATGGGACAATGGCGCTAAGCTTACAAGGTGAGCTGGTAGATGAAGTTATTACTGAGGCACTAGGACATCTACGTAAGAAGAAGGAAGACCATGAGATTGTGGTACACCAAGAAAATGACTTGTTTATGGCTAAGATGGATACCAAGTTGATTATTCAAGTATTTATCAATTTGATAGATAATGCAATCAAATATACACCACCTGGTACAACAATTCAAATTCGTACGAAAAAACGAAAAGACATGATTGTCATAGAAGTGATAGATAATGGTCAAGGCATCAAAGATGAGGAAAAAACTAAGCTATTTGATATGTTCTTTACAATGGGTCAGTCTGTTGCAGATGGTAGACGTGGGATGGGACTTGGGCTTGCACTTTGTAAGTCGATTATAGAAGCTCATGGAGGGGAGATTTCTGTCCATGACAACAAACCAAGAGGTACAATTTTTAGATTTACATTGAAGGCAGAGGAGGTACATTTAGATGAAGGATAAGGTGGAAATATTAGTAGTAGAAGATGATGCACCTATTAGAAATTTAATCATGACTACACTTGAGACACAAAAATATAAGTATCAGACAGCAAGTGACGGTAGTGAGGCACTCTTGATGGCGGTGTCCCATAAGCCAGATATCATTTTGATGGATCTAGGGCTTCCGGACACAGATGGTGTAGAAGTGATTAGAAAAATAAGAACCTGGTCAGTAGCTCCGATTATTGTCATCAGTGCGAGAAGTGATGATAGGGACAAAATAGAAGCCTTGGATGCAGGGGCAGATGACTATTTGACCAAACCTTTTAGCGTAGAGGAACTCTTAGCACGTATTCGGTCGACCTTACGCCGCTTGCAATACTTAGAAAGTCAGGGAACAGAGGAAATAGCCCTCTTTGAAAATGGGGACTTAACCATTGACTATGCAGCAGCAACCGTCAAGTTAGGTGAGGAGAAGATTCATTTGATGCCTATGGAGTATAGTTTGCTTTGCCTATTAGCAAAGCATGTAGGAAAAGTTTTGACCCATCAATACATTTTGGACAAAGTTTGGGTGAATGCGCTTGAAAGTGATCTATCTTCCTTGCGGGTGTATATGGCGACATTAAGGAAGAAGATAGAACCCAATAAAGGCCAAGCCAAGTACATACAAACACATATAGGGATAGGGTATCGTATGGTGAGAATAGAAAAAAATTAAGAAGATAAATAAAACGTAAACTAATGAACACAAAAAGCAGAAATTAGTTTACAAAACCCTTCTAAATAGAGCTGTTTTACGACTATTTTATAGGGGTTTTATAGATTAATGATATAATAATAGAAACAATATGATACAGTTGGGGAGGTTGAAAGATATGATTCAATTTATAGGGAGGCAACCTATAGAGAATGAGGTGCTTAGACACCTTTTAGAAGAAATAGCCTTTGAGAGCGAAGCTTATACATGTCACATAAGAGCAGTTCAAATAGAAAAAGGTTTAGAAGTACACTTCAATGAGACGGAAATTGTGATTGGTTACGACCATCCCATTACCTATGCAAGAGCGCTTGCACTTGTGAAAGAAAGACTTTCAAAAAAGAAGGGCTTAACAGGTATAGACCGAACACCTATTAAACAAGTTGCTAAATTTGAAAGTCTAGGTGTGATGATTGATTGCTCCAGAAATGCTGTGTTAAAAGTAGAAACGGTTAAGCAGTTTATGCGTTATTTAGCGCTTATGGGCTATAAGACACTTCAACTTTATACAGAAGATACTTATGAATTAGAAGGCTATCCATACTTTGGGTATATGAGGGGCAGTTACAAGAAAGAAGAAATTAAAGAAATTGTAGACTACGCTAAGAAGCTTAGTATGGAAGTCATACCTTGCATTCAAACCCTTGCTCATTTAGGTGCAACACTTAGATGGCGTGCTTTTGAAGAAGTGATGGATTGTGAGAATACCCTTCTAGTAGGGGAGGAGAAAACTTACGAATTGATTGAAGCGATGGTGAAACATGCGGCGACCCACTTTGAAAGTAGACGAATTAATATTGGAATGGATGAAGCTCATAATTTAGGACTTGGAAAATACTTAAAGCAACATGGCTACAGAGAACGGATTGAAATTATGGTGGAGCACTTAACACGCGTGGTGGAGATTTGTCGTAAATATGAGATGAAGCCAATGATGTGGAGTGATATGTTCTTTAGATTATTAAGTGTCAGTGGAGACTACGATGCCAACTGTGATTTAGGCGCTCATGAGGTGCTTGCAAAACTTCCAAAAGATATTCAGATTATTTTCTGGGACTATTATAACAAGCAAGAAAGCCACTATAATATGATTTTAGAACAACACAAAAAGCTTTCCAACACAACACTCTTTGCAGGAGGGGCGTGGCGATGGAGAGGTATAGTGCCTGACAATACCTTTAGTTTGTATGTGAGTGAACAAGCGTTACGTGCATGTGTGAAGCAGGGTATCCAAGAAATTTTTGTAACAGCATGGGGAGATAATGGTGGAGAGTGTGCAACTTTTGCTATTTTACCCAGCCTAGTCTTTTATGCAGAAAGATGCTACGAAGAGGTACTAAGGGAGGAAGTGTTAGCTTCTAGATTTGAAACCTTTACAGGTGCAACTTGGGAGGACTTCTTACTCTTAGATAGTGCCAACCATTTGCCAGATAACCCATCTCCTGGTAGATGTTCTGTTAATCCGAGTAAATATCTTTTCTTCCAAGATGTGCTCATGGGCCTTTTTGATAAACATGTGACCTATAGCGAGACAAATGCTTTTTACGCAGAACTTGCTCAAGAACTTGAAAGGGCAGTAGTAAGAAATCCTAAATGGAAATATATATTTATGCCTATTTATCTAAATGCCAAAATTCTTTCATTAAAATCTGAAATGGGCGTGCGTTTGCAAAAAGCGTATCAAGATAAGAATAGGGAAGCTATGGCAAGCTACAAAGGGGATATGGAGACTTTAATCCAAGACCTTCGTACGTACCACCAAGCCATTCGTAAGCAGTGGAAGATGGAGAACAAAATGTCTGGTCTTGAAATCCAAGACCAACGTATGGGTGGACTACTTACAAGGATGGAAGTAGCTAGGGAAACACTAGAGAGTTATATTAAAGGTGAAATAGATACAATAGAAGAACTTGAATATGAACGTTTACGCTTTGATTGCAATCTAGATGAAGCAGCACCACTTTCTATTCCAGGCGCTTGGTGGCATGAAATTATTTCGCCAAATAGAGTAGGCAGAACTTAATCAATGCAACAACACAAGCTAAAAATAAGCTTTGTAGAAAAAGATGAATAAAATAAAATAAAAGGGAAACACTAGTATAGTAGAAAAACATACTAGTGTTTTTTATGAAGTTTGTAATCCAGCTTGACAAAGAATTCTATTTACGGTATACTAGGTACATATTAGTCGATATTTATAAATTTCCAAGTTGTTGAATGCCCTTCACATAATATTAGAGATTATATCTATTAACTGAATGTAGTCTGTAATAATATGTGAATTTTTTATTTCAGTAGGATTGCAGAAATAAAATACAAGGAGGTACCTCAAATGACAGGTACAGTTAAATGGTTTAACGCAGAAAAAGGTTTTGGTTTCATCGAAAGAGCAGACGGAGATGACGTTTTCGTACATTTCTCAGCTATCCAAGGAGATGGATTCAAATCATTAGAAGAAGGACAAAAAGTAAACTTCGATATTACTAAAGGTCCACGTGGCGCTCAAGCTGAAAACGTAACTAAAGCTTAATTTAAGCTTCAAAAGAGATAATCTTGCCTAGCAAGATTATCTCTTTTTTTATGTTCAAAAATTAAATGATCTGTTTGGTCTTTATCAACATCTATTTGAAAATTTCTTTATCTTTTTTGTACTCTCTCCTCAGTATTGTCTAACAGAGCCAAATTAAAAGATAGAAAGATGCTTGAACAAATAAGTGACAAAGTTACAGAAAAAATACAAAAAATTGGATATACTAAGGATATAAGTGAAAAAATAAAAGGAGTGTACAAAAATGGAAAATTCAAACTGGCTCAAAAATGCCCTTGTTCTGGGGATTGTCTTTTTCTTGGCTATTTTCATTGTCAAGCCGATAGGTGTTTCTACACAGTTTAGTGTGTTAAGTGGCATACTGCACAGTATGGTAGATCCTGGTATGATTACAACAGATGCTACAAGAGAAAGTGGGTATCAAAGTAGCAATGCCTATTATGATAAAAATGAAGGAAAGTTGGCTAAGCAAATTAAAGATCCTTGGAATTATGATTTGGCTTTTGTGCTCGGAATGCCTTTAGGGGGAACCCTAGTTTATCTTCTAAATCGCAAGAAAAAACCTTCTTATCTGTCAAATGTAGGTCAGGTGCCAAGATTGTATCAAGATAAACAAGGTTTTCTAAGATTATATTTACCTAGTTTTGTAGGTGGATTTTTAATTTTATTTGGCGCTAGAATGGCAGATGGATGTACGAGTGGACATATGATGAGTGGAATGATGCAAGGGAGCGTAAGTGGGTATATTTTTGCAGGGGCTGTGTTTGTAGTAGCAATACCTACTGCACTTTTAGTGCAGATCTATAGTAAGAGAAAGGCAGGACGATAAGATGAATGTTGCATCAGGCATTGTATTAGGTGGACTTTTTGGCGCAGCCCTTTACTATGTGGGTGCCTCTAATCCACAAAAACTTTTAAGTATGCTACGTTTTCAAAATTTAAGGTTGATGAAAATTATCTTTTTTGCTATAGGGTTTGGAAGCACTTTGTTGGCAGTGACGAGCTTACTTGGCCTTTTTGATATCACGCATTTGAGCATTAAAGAGACCCACTTAGGTGTACTTGTAGGCGGGCTTATATTTGGTCTAGGGTTTGGAGGGCTTGGGACTTGTCCGGGTACTTGTGTGGTAGCCACTACAAGTGGTGGCTTCAAAAAGGCAATAGTTGCTTTATTGGGAGGTTTGCTTGGCGCTTGGGTATTTTCCATGAGCTATAGTTGGTTTAAGGAAAAGGGCCTTTTTGATGCTATGAATTTAGGGCGTCTGACTTGGTTTCAGGTTTCAGAGGCGTTTCAGGCAGTCTTTGAGGTCGGTTATGTTGGGTTACTCGGTGTAGGGGTTTTGTTTATGGTGATTGCAAGCATCTTACCAAGGCATCCTTTTAAAAAAAATGGCTAACAAAAAAGAGGATAGCATCTTATATACATATAGGGGCTATCCTCTTTTTGTTAGGGAAGGAAACGTTTTCTAAGTTTAGTTTTATCTTGTAAAGTTACGCCACCACGAGAAAGGGATACGAGACCTTCTTGCTCAAAGTATTTCAACATACGTGAGACAACTTCACGGGCACTGCCCATGTATTTAGCAATTTGCTCGTGTGTGAGCTTGAGTGTGGTGCTGCTTGTTTTAGAAGATTCATCAAGTAGGAAAAGGGCAAGGCGCTCATCAAAACTGAAAAAGAGCATTTGTTCCATTACCCACATCACGTCTGAAAAACGTTCAACAGCTATTTTATTGGCAAAGTTCTCGACATAAATATTTTCTTGCATAAGCTTAGCAAAGTAAGAGGTGTGAAGGAGTAAGACCTCAGCATCTTCTTCTACATCCATATGGACATCAAAGGTAATACTCTTCAAGATGCAAGAAGCAGAGAGTACACATAATTCACCACCATAGAGCCGATAAAGTGTGACATCTTTTCCTTTATCGGAAAGTAAATAGGTGCGCAAACAGCCTGTTTTAACTAAAAGAACCCCGATGCAATCCCGGTCTCCTCTATGTAATCTTTGCCCAGCAGTGTAATGTACAGTCGTTGTATGTTCTAATAAAAGGGCTTGTTGATTAGACGTTAAGTGGTTCCAGAAGTCTAAAGTGTGAATGAGAAAGTTTTGGTCTTCACGATTAATCATAAATAGCCTCCATTTTTTGGTATTTATACATAGTATAGAGAAAATAGCAGTAATATACCATAAAAAACTATTTACTTTATGAGGGATTTCCTATATTTTGATAAGTAAGCACACAACAAAAGAGAAAAGAGGGGATGACATGGCATCATCTTTAGCGTTTGTCCAGTACGTTTGTGAACAGTTAAAAGGGGCTGGAACGATTACTTTTAATAGAAGCAAGTCCTTATAAGGGGGCTAAACCTCACTTAATCTTAGAGAATTTAGAGGATGTACCCTTTCTGATAGATTTTATGAAAGCAACTTATCATGCACTCCCTCAGCCTCAACCTAAAAAACCTAAAGTGTCTACAAGACCAAAAGGGGATCAAGAAGAGCGGCTACCGCTTATTTAAAATAGAAAGGAGAACGCCGTGCTTTATATTTCTCAATTACTTGAAACCCATAGATTAGTCCCATTGTTAGAAGCTTATCCTATAGGGTTAGAAGTGATTAGCTTCAGTATAGGTTTTGTGTTAGATGATGTAGAAGCATCGATAGATCATTATCAAAAAGAATTTAGTGCCTTGTCCCAAGAGACACCCTTGACCTTTCATGGACCTTTCTTAGACCTACTTCCCGGAACTTGTGACAAGAAAGTACGAGAATTAGCACGCACACGTTTTGAGGCAGGCTATCAAGCAGCAAAGACTTTTGGAGTTAAGCATATGATTTTTCATACTGGGTATATGCCCAATACTTATCCAGATGTGTATTGGCTGGAAAATGTGATTCATTTTTGGCAAGACTTCTTAAAAGATAAGCTAGAGGATTGTACATTTTATGTGGAAAATGTCTTGGACTTAGATTGGCAACTCTTACATCAGCTTATAGATGCCATCGACCATCCTCACTTTAAGGTATGCCTAGATGTAGGACATGTAAAGGCCTATAGTCGTAGAAGTGTCAACGAGTGGATTCAGGGACTTGGAGATCGAATTGGTTATGTGCACCTTCACAATAATGATGGAAGTAGGGACGCACATGCTGGGCTTTTAAATGGAACGATACCCATGAAGGATGTATTAAGTCAACTTAGAGTTACGGCACCTGATGCCCATTGGAGCCTAGAAGTTTCAGATGAAGTAGAACTTAAAAGGTCTATTGAATGGCTTATGGAACAAAAGTTAATCTAAAGAACACGCTAAAGGAGAAAAAGGATGAAGTACTTAATTTTTTCAGATATACATGGCTCAAGTAGCCGTACACAACATCTGTTAGATGTTTTTAAAGCAAAGCAATGTGATTTAATGCTGATTTTAGGCGATGTGCTGTATCATGGGCCACGTAATCCTTTACCAGAAGGACATAATCCAGGCGAAGTGGTTCAGCTCCTCAATGACTATAAAGAAAAAATTATTTGTGTAGGTGGAAACTGTGATACTACAGTTGATCAAATGGTCTTGAGTTTTCCTTGTTTAGCCGAGTATACCATTATTATGGATGAGGGCATCAAACTTTTTGCAACTCACGGGCATCACTATCAACCCTCACAATTGCCACTTTTAAATAAAGGGGACGTCTTCTTGTATGGGCATACGCATTTATGGGAAATAGAAGAACATGCAGGGATTATACAGTGCAATCCAGGGTCTATTAGCCTACCCAAAGAAGGGCGTCCTGCCACTTATGCCATCTATGAAAAAGGTCAGTTAGAGATTTTTACTTTAGAGGGTGAATCGCTTAAAAGGTACCAAGTCAAATCGTTCAGAAGAGAAATCTAAGATTTTCTATTCTACAAAAGAGTCTACTTATTCTAGAATATATATAGTAAGTAGACTCTTTTGTAGAATAGAGCATTTTTCTTAAAAAAACACTAAACACCACAATAAAGGAACTTTTTGAAAGCACGTAAAAATCTATTGCTTGAATGAGAGAAATCGAATATTATTGTGGTATAGAAGATAAAAGTTCGGGAAATATTTACGCCGTTAACAGCAGATAGGAGAATTGACATGAAGACAAGTGCAAAGCAAGTAGCTAAACCAATTATTCAAAAAGTAATTAGCTTAGCAGAGGAAATTTTTAAAAACCCTGAACTTGGGTACAAAGAATTTAAGACAGTAGATGAGATTATAAAATTTTTAGAGGCCTATCATATTCCTTATACAAAGGAGATTGCATATACTGGAATCATTGCTACTGTAGACAGTGGTAAAGAAGGCCCACATATCGGTTTAGTATGCGACTTAGATGCAGTACCTACAAATGGACATCCTTACTGCAATCCACTAGATCAAGGTGCACATACATGTGGTCACTATGCTCAAGTAGGTGTCATGCTTGGTGTACTTGCAACACTTAAAGAGGCGGGTATTGTGGACGCACTGGGTGGAAAAGTAAGCTTCATTGGAACACCGGCTGAAGAGTTTGTAGACTTTGACTACCGTCAAGAGTTAATGGAACAAGGAAAAATTAAATATGCTTCAGGTAAGCAAGAGATGATTCACTTAGGCATCTTTGAAGATATAGACTTAGTCCTTTCTTGTCATACAATGGGTACTGGCATGCCATACGATGCAGAAGTCGATGCAACCCTTAATGGATTCATCAAAAAACGTACTGTATTCCATGGAAAAGCAGCTCACGCTGGTGCTAATCCATCACAAGGGATTAATGCTTTAAATGCAGCAAACCTTGCAATGACGGGGATTAACTTCTTAAGAGAAACCTTTAAAGAAGAAGATGCCATTCGTGTACACTTTATGCTTGTAGAAGGTGGACAATCTGTTAATACTATTCCAGAACGTACAACCCTTGATATGTACATTCGTGGTAAATCAGTAGAAGCCATTATGAATGCAAACCAAAAAGTAAATAGAGCGTTAAGAGCTGGTGGACTTGCTATTGGCTGTGACGTAGAAATTACAGATACACCAGGATATTTCCCATTAAGACAAGATAGAAATCTGACAAAAGTAGTGGAAGACAATTTTGATGCATATATACAACCAGAACGTATTTTAAGAGATGGACATGGCTTTGCATCAGGAGATATGGGAGATATTTCTTCAATCATCCCAACTGTTGAAATTGGTACAGGTGGATTCATGGGTACCCTTCATGGCAAAGACTTCCAAACAGAAGACACGCATATGGCATACACTGTCCCAGTACATTATTTTGTAGGCACAGTAGTAGACCTATTAAGTGATAAAGGTGAAAAAGTTCAAGCAATCAAAGCAAACTTTAAACCAATCTTTACAAGAGATGAGTATCTCAAAACTTTAGAAAACTTAAATCAAACTAGAATGTACAAACTGGAGGATGTAACATGTTAAGAAAAAAATTTGGTCGTTTATTATTAGTAGGTATGATGGCAATGACAACACTTGTAGGCTGTAGTAGTGGTGAAGCAACACCATCAACACCATCAACACCATCAGGTGAGGGGGCAACAACAGAAGATAAAGTAAAAGTAACACTTCTTTTAACAGGTTCTCTTGGAGATAAAGCATTCAATGACTCCGCTCAAGCAGGTATGGACAAAATTAAAGCAGAATTTGGTGACCAAGTTGAAACAGAAACCATTGAAATTGGTTTTGATAAAACAAAATTTGAACCAGCATTTATTGACGTATCAGAGTCTGATTCAGATATTATCGTTACAGGTCCTTGGGATATGAAAGAGCACATTGAAAATAATGCACCTTTATACCAAGATAAAAAATACATCGTATTTGATACAGACGTAGCTTATGACGAATATGACTTAAACAATGTTTACTCTATGAGTTACAAACAAAATGAAGCTGGATTCTTAGCAGGTGCACTTGCGGCACTTACAACAACTTCAGATATGAAATTTGCAAACCCAGATAAAAAAATCGGATTTGTAGGTGCACGTGATACATCACCTGTTATCAACGACTTCTTAATAGGTTACATTCAAGGCGCTCAGTTCATTGACCCAGAAATGAAAGTAGAAGTTTCTTATGTAGGTTCATTCACAGATACAGCAAAAGCAAAAGAATTAACACTTGCACAATATGCTAAAGGCGTAGATACAGTATTTGTAGCAGCAGGTCCAGCTTCAACAGGTACAATTGAAGCAGCTTTATCAGCAGGGAAATATGTAATTGGTGTAGACTCTGACCAAGCATTAGCTTATGAAGGGAAAGAAGAAGCTAATCACATCATCTCATCAGCACTTAAACATCTTGATACATCAATTGCTCGTGGTGTAGAACTTTATCTTAAAGATAGCTTAACATTTGGCGCACATGAAGAGTTAGGACTCAAAGATCAAGCAGTAGGTCTTGCAAATAATGCAATCTACGAAACGGTTGTAACAGAAGCAATCCGTACACAAGTACAAGAGGTAGAAGCTACGTTATTAAATGGTGAAGTAGAGTTAATCACAGCACTTGGGATGAGCCAAGAAGACTTACAAGCTATCATTAAAAGTGCACAATAAGTAAAAACGTAGACTACAAAGCATAGGGGTGAATGACGTGAAAAAGCCAATAATACTAGAAGTGAAAGACTTAACTAAAGTTTACCCAGGTGGAGTAGTTGCAAATCATGAGGTAAATATTAGTATTGAAGAAGGTGAAATCCATGCCCTCATTGGGGAAAATGGGGCAGGAAAATCTACCTTAATGAAAATGCTTTTTGGGATGAGTGCACCAACAAGTGGTAGCATTTATGTAAGAGGAGAAGAAGTACACTTTGCTTCTTCTAAACAAGCCATTGCACGTGGTATTGGTATGGTGCATCAACATTTTATGTTGGTGCCATCTCTTACCGTAGCAGAAAACTTAGTACTTGGACATGAACCTAAAAAGGCAGGGGTTATCAATCGTAAAGAAGCCATTCGTATTACCCAGGAAATGTCAAAACATTATAACTTAGATGTAAATGCAACAGAGCTTGTAGTGAATATCTCTCTTGCTATGAAACAAAAGCTAGAGATTTTAAAAGCACTTTACAGAGGTGCAAAAATTCTTATTTTAGATGAGCCAACAGCAGTTCTTACACCACAAGAAACAGATGAACTTTTTGAACAACTTAAGCTGCTACGTGAAAAAGGTCATACGATTATCTTTATTTCTCATAAACTTAATGAGGTTAAAGCCTTAAGTGACCGTCTCACCGTACTTAGAGATGGAAAGACAATGGGGACCCACCCAGTAAGTGACCTAACAGAACAAGAAATCTCAAAGCTTATGGTAGGGCGTGATGTGAGCCTAGATATTCCAAAAGAAGCCGGTGACTTTGGTAAGAGTATCTTGAAGGTGAAAGACTTAACTTATACCAACAAGTTTGGGAAGAAAAAAGTGGACAACATCTCCTTTTGTGTAAGAGAAGGACAAATTTTAGGTATTGCAGGGATTGATGGAAATGGTCAGTCAGAGCTGATTGAAACGATTGTAGGAAGTTTAAAACAAGACCAAGGAAAGATTACCCTTAAAGGGCAAGATATTTCCGCCATGGCTATTTTAAAACGTCAAGAAGTAGGCCTTTCTCATGTATCTGAAGACCGTATGGTCTTTGGGGCTGCACCTAAGCTCTCTTTAGAAGATAATGCCATTTCTAAAGTGTATCGTACACAAGAAGTATCTAAGTATGGCTTACTAGACGCCAAGAAGATCAAAGTTTTTACAGATAAAATTCTTCAAGACTTCAAGGTTAAGCATAGTACAAGTAAACAAAGCATTAAAGAGCTTTCAGGTGGAAACATTCAAAAGCTTATTGTAGGGCGAGAGTATCTATATGACCCAGAACTTTTCATTATCAATCAGCCAACACGAGGGATTGACGTCGGGGCTATTGAATTTATTCGTCATAAAATTATTGAGCTACGTAAAAGAAGAAAAGCAATTTTACTTGTATCTGCTGACTTAGGCGAAGTTTTATCTTTAAGTGATACGATTATCGTCATGAATGAAGGTAAAATTGTAGGCTATATTGAAGATGTAAAAAATGTTACAGAAAATGATTTAGGACTATATATGTTAGGTGTAAAAGTAGATGCACCAGAAGTTATCGGAGGTGCCTACAGTGAATAAAATACAAAATTGGTTTGACAAAAATGGCTTCAATGCCTTGAGGCTTTCTGTAGCAATAGGGATTGCCTTTGCTATTTCAACGCTTATTATTTTCTTGGTAAGTGATGCGCCAGGAGCGGCACTGGGTGCCCTTCTTACTGGTCCACTAGGATCTAAACGTCATTTCTTCAACGTATTAGAAATGGCAACGCCACTGGCTTTTACAGGTTTTGCACTTAGTTTAATTTATCAATCAGGGAATTTCTCTATGATTGCGGATGGTTCTTTGTACCTAGGTGCAGTGGTAGCTTCTGTCATTGCGATTAAATTGCCACTTCCAGCAGGGATTCACCCTGTCGTGGCTATTGCTGTTGCGGCAGTAGTAGGTGGCCTTGTAGGAGCTATACCAGCGCTTCTAAAAGTGAAGTATAAGTCTAATGAACTTGTAACCTCACTTATGCTCAACTATGTATGTTTCTATTCAGGTCTTTACGTGGTGAATCGCTTCATCATTGACCGCCAAGCAGGGAACTTTGCTTCTTTAAAATATGAAAAAACAGCATTGCTTGGAAAATTAATGCCAGGCACACGTCTTCACTATGGTTTTCTTCTCATGCTCATTGTAGGGGTTTTACTCTATCTCTTTATTTATAAAACAAAATGGGGTTATGAAATCCGTCTTGTAGGAAGTAACTTAGAGTTTGCTAAGCATACAGGGATTAATACAGCTAAAGTGATTATCATGACTCAAATGTTAGCAGGTGCTATTGCAGGGATGGGCGGTGCCAGTGAAAAACTTGGGATGTATACCCGTTTTGGTTGGGCAGATGCACCAACTTACGCGTGGGATGGTGTCATCATTGCCATACTTGCGGGGAACAATCCCAAGTATGTGCCTATTGCAGCATTTTTCTTAGCGTACATCCGTGTAGGGGCAGACATTATGTCTAGAACAAGTGACGTACAAAATGAATTGATTGCTATTATTCAAGGAGTTATTATTCTTTTAATCACAGCAGAACGATTCTTATATGTGGTGAAACAACGTCAAGAATCTAAAAAAGCATTAGAAAATTATTCAGCATAAGGAGGCGGACATGAACGAATTACTCGATATTTTCACTAACCAAGATTTTTATTTTGCTATGTTGCGTTCGACCACTCCAGTACTACTGACCACACTTGGAGCTATCATTGCTTCGCGTTCAGGTGCAAGTAATATCGCTTTAGAGGGGACGATGCTTGCATCAGCCTTTATGGGTGTAGTAGTCAGTGCACTTACTCAAAATGTATGGATGGGTCTATTAGGTTCTGTACTGATGGGGGTATTAATGAGTAATATATTAGCTTACTTTGCCTTAAAGCTAAAATCTAATATTATTATTTCAGGGATTGCCTTAAACTTAATGGCATCTGGTGGAACAGTATTTGGACTTTACCTTTTAACAGGGGACAAAGGGGCTTCAACTTCTTTAAATTCTCTTGTTTTACCAGCTGTGCATATTCCTATTATTAAAGATATTCCGGTTATTGGAGGCATCTTATCTGGCCATCATATTTTAACTTATGTTGGACTCATTCTTGTTGTAGCTATTTGGGCTATGTTCAAATACACAACCCTTGGTATGCGTATTCGTGCAGTTGGAGAATCTCCAGAGGCAGCAGAGTCTGTAGGAATTTCTGTAATCAAAATGCGCTATATTGCGCTTACACTAAGTGGTGTACTTGCAGCCCTTGGCGGTGCCTTCCTTTCTATGGGGTATGTTAAGATTTTCTCAGCAGGGATGACAGCAGGACGTGGTTATGTAGCTCTAGCAACTCAGGCTATGGCAGCAGGGAACACGATCGTGGGCCTTTTCACCTCTATGCTCTTTGGATTTAGTGAAAGTTTATCCAACTACTTACAAGGATTTAGTCTCCCCATTGAATTTATTCAAATGCTTCCGTACTTAACGATTGTTATCATCTATGTGATGTACACAGCGCGTCAAAGTAAAAAGGAAGAGCAAAAGAAAATAGACTAGTAAATAGAAACGAGTTATTAATAGAGGTCAAGCATTTCTACGAAGATTCTGTCAAGATCTTCACTAGGGATGAATATCTAGAACACATAAACTACCATTGGATTCACTTGTAATCTGATGGTAGTTTTTTGTTAAAGAAGACAACATAAAACAATAACACTATTAGTTAGAAAAGATGTTTAAGTTAAAAGAGAGCAACACAACAGTAAAAAAAGAAGTTATGGCAGGGATGAACAAGTATAGAAAGCACTATTTTTGATCCTATAAAAGGGTGAGAGGAAGAAACTTGACAATACTTGGGTATCAACGTAAAATGAGTTTGGATATCAAAGTATATTTATACGGAGGAATAAATATGGACAATACATTGCGGCTTATTAGTCAAGTAAGACATGCTATACAACGCTATATTATAGAGGGGCTTGCAGCACAAGGTGTAGAGGGCGTGGTACCCTCGCATGGGGACATCATGGTACACCTTTTTGAACATAAGACACAAACTATGGGAGAACTGGCGAAAAAAATTAAGAAAGACCCTTCTACAGTCACTGCTCTAGTGAAGAAGCTTATGGATAAGGGCTATGTAGAGCGTATGATAGACCCACAAGATAAAAGAGCTAACCCTATCCAGTTGACAGCTAAAGGGCAGGCACTTAGGCCTGCTTTTGATGAGATTACAAAGGGTATCTTTGAAGTTTTATACCAAGGGATAACAGAAGAAGAATGTACTATTTTTAAAAACGTTCTTCTAAAAATGTATGCCAATTTAACCTTAGAAGAAGGAGGAGACTATGAAACAAACAAAAAGAAAGTATCAAATTAGAATTATAGGGTTATTACTTTTTTTAATAATTGCCAACACCTATGTGTTTACACGTCACCGTACCGAAAAAGGGACATTGAATAAAGAGACTTTAATCGTGGGGATGGAGCTTAAATTCCCACCTTTTGAGACCATTGATGAAAAAGGAACACCTATGGGCGTATCTGTAGAGCTTGCTCACAAACTCGGTGAAAAGCTTGGAAAAAACATAGAGATTAGAAGTCTAGATTGGGCAGGGCTAATTCCTGCACTTCAAACACAAAATATTGATTTGATTATTTCCTCTATGAGTATTACCGAGGAACGCTTAGCAACGATTGATTTCTCTAATGAGTATGCCTCTTCAGATTTGGCTTTAGCCATTCATAAAGAGGCAGCTGCAAAAAGCTATGAAGATTTAAATCATCCAGAGGTTACAGTTGCCGTCAAGCAAGGTACCATTGGTGAAATGTGGGCGATGACTCATCTGCCACAGGCACAAATTAAAAGTTTTACAGAAGTTTCAGCAGGGCTTCTAGATGTGAACAGTGGCCAAAGTACAGCCTTTATCTATGACCCACTCAGTTTGATTGAAAGCTCTAAGAACTTAAGTCAAATTAAACTTAATCTGGATGCACTGCCAGGAACAAAAGGGTGGGGTATAGGTATGCGCAAAGGAGAAGCTGCCTTGCAAGAAGCCATTAACCGTGCCCTTGTTGAGATTCAGGCGGAAGGCTTCTATGAGGAGATGCGTGAGAAATATTTAAAGGAAGAAGTAGAAAAGTATGAGTCTTATGGACTTAAATACTTCTTTTAGGAGGGGAATATGAGCGAAAAAACTTTAAAAAAGATATGGGACGTACTAGCTGTCTTTGCCATTTTTAATTTCATCTTTTTAGTTGTTGTCTACCAAAATCCAGATTTTAAATTGAATATAGGGGCATTAGGTCAATATGCAGGATTACTTGGACAAGGCTATTTGTATACTATTATGATAAGTCTTGTTGCCTTAATCTTAAGCTTAGTTTTTAGCGGGATGCTGTTTGGCATGAGTATTTCTAAACATAAGTGGTTGAATTATTTTTATACATGCTTTACCCAAGTGGCATTAGGTGTACCCCTTATGGTACATATTATTGTCTTATATTTCTTTTTAACGTCTGCAATTGGTATACGTGATCCTTTAGTAGGTGGAACACTTATTCTTTCCTTATATATGTCATGTTACTTTGCCAAGACATTTGAAGGTGCGTATAAGGATATCTCACCTCAGCAATTTAGGATGATGCATATTTTGGGCTTACCTCGAACAATTTGTATGACCAAAATTATTTTACCTCAAATCATCAAAGGGACACTGCCAACACTCACAAGCCATTTTGCATTACTTGTTAAAAGTACGGCCTTACTTTCATTGATTTCAGTATCAGAATTCACACAAATCATTAACCTATTTAATTCTAGAACATTAGAGTTTGTCACAGGCTATGTGTTACTGGCAATAGGTTACTTAGCCATTACCATTCCACTTAGTATATGTGCGAATTGGCTAAACAAAAAGGTGGTGCAGGCATGAACATAAAAATTCAAAATTTAATCAAAACATATGGTGCGGAGTCTGCTATTCATATTGATACCCTTCATTTAGAAGGCATTCACACACTTGCTATTGTAGGACCAAGTGGCGGGGGAAAGAGTACACTTCTAAAGCTTCTAGGGACTATTGAAGAGGCTGACTCAGGTTCTTTACAAGTGAATAGTATAGAAATTGTAGGAATAAAGGATCCTAAGGCATATTTGCATGAAGTAGGCTTTGTTTTCCAACATGATAATTTGTTTCCTAATTTAACGGTTCTACAAAATGTAACGATTCATTTGATTTATACTTATCATATGAGGGAAGAAGAAGCACAAGCACTAGCTAGAAAATGGTTGGATAAAGTAGGGATACTAGAACATCAAGATAAGAAGGTTCATCAACTTAGTGGTGGGCAGGCTCAACGTGCAGCCATTGTTCGGGCGCTTGTAACAGGTGCCAATTTGCTCATGCTAGATGAACCTACAAGTGCATTAGACCCAGAATTGGCCTACGAAGTCATGATGACTTTGATTCATATGAAAGAAGAAACAGATATGATTATTGTCACCCATGAACTTAACTTTGCAAAACGTTTTGCTGATTATTACCTTTTTGTTGAAGAAGGGAAAATTCTAGCACATGGGCCGATGGAAGAACTATTTAAAAATGAAAACGAACGTATTCAAGATTTTGTTAATAAAATTACTTTTAAATAAGCGTAATAATGAACGACAAAGAGTAGGCAATCAGTGGGAAGATATACACTGATTGCCTACTCTTTTGATGTATTACAGCCACTACATAGGAAGCACTTATAACTTGAACAGTAAGAAGTGAAGATTTGGGCTATTAAACATTGAGAAGCAACCTATAAAAGTTAGGTTAGGGGTGGAATATGCAATTTAGGATAAGCATGTTCTTTGAGCGGTGGAAGAGGAAAACTCTGTGTATGCTTAAAGTTTTCTACTTGTATGCCATAAGGACTAATACTTAAAGTGATTTCATCCACACCAATAGTGTTATGTGCACCTACAAAAGGTTTGACTTGTACTTTGAGTGTAAAAGAAAATCCTCTGTAAGCTTCTCGTTCAACCTTTAGGAAAGTAACATCATAAAGGCCATAGAGGAGTGGCATACCGTATTGCTTTTCAATTTCTGCTGAAATAGTAGGCTCTAAGGTGGTCACTAACATATCTTTGTAGAGCTCTTCAATAGAGCCTTCAGAAGGCGTATAAGGATAAGGAATGCCACCTTTCGCATCTAAAGGTGTCGCACCAGTAAAAATGAAGATAGAAAAACATAGGGATAGGCAAAGCATTAAATAAGATATTTTTTTCATTATGAACACACTCCAATAGCTTTATAAAGTTAGTATATGAAAAATTTGTAGACTTATGAATTTAAAAATCTTTTTATGTACCAATGTTCCAATAAAGAATCATTTATAATGAGGACAAAGGTTCTTGAGATTGATTTAAGTTACTTAGGGATTTTGAACATCCAGATTAGCTCAGAGAGGAAGAAGCTGTGGAGGTGCTCTGAGTCAAATTTGAGGGCTTGTTTGATGCAAAAAGTAAAGGATGGACATTCTAAAGATCATTAAGGTGGGGTACAACTGAGGAGATATTAGGAGTTGACAAGTATTTGGCGTTGGAAGTAGACTATGGATGATGACAAAAGAAAGAGGTAGACTATGGAAGCCATTTATGAAGCAATAGAACAAAAGATTAAAGCAGCGGGCTATAACGGCAGCGTGAACGGAATGGCCATTTATAATGAAATTTGTGATGAAATCGATGGCAAAGAAAACGGTGGATATATCTTTATGTCTAAAGTAGATGACGAAGTTTTCTTTGAGTATAAAATTGATGTTATGGATGATGAATTTAATTTAGCCTATATCAATATTAATACACAAAATGGCATCATTCATGTAGATTTTGATGCAGAATAAGAAAAGCTATCACATTGATGAAAGATGCAATGGGTGTGGGGCATGTAAAATTGTTTGCCCAGTCCACTGTATTAGTAAAGGGCAACCTTATCTCATCAACCAAGCAAGCTGTATAAAATGCGGGCGCTGTGCCACAAGGTGTTGGCGTAAGTATATACAACTACAAACTGTAAAAAAAGCATAGATATCATGTAAGGCACTTCTAGGGGTTTCTCTAGAGGTGTCTTGTTTTTTTGGAAGTTTATTTAATATAAATTGTGGTATAAATACCCTTTGATATAAATAAAAAGCAAAAAACTGATAATAATAAGAACTGTAAAAAGATACGACATCAATGGCTTATGACACCTTTTTAGAAAAGAAAAATGTCGTAAGCCATTTTAATATTTACCTTTCTTTGGGTATATTTTTCTAAAAAGTGACATACTAACGAGAGGAGGTGAGTTTATGCCAAAAATTCATGATTACTATCAAGAAATGCTCAATACCCATTATGGTTCTCATCTAGAAATGTGTGATGAATTAGGTCTTACATTAAACGACTTATATACGAATGAGCTTGATGAAGACGATTTTCTATAACTAACACATAAGGATGATGAACATGGAGACTTTTGAAATTACAACCCAAATTAAATTTGGTAAAGGTGCACTTGGATACTTAACCAGTTTACATGGGCAACGAGTATTTATTGTAACTGACCCCTTTATGGTGAAGTCTGGCATGATTAATAAGGTGATCGATAAACTAGAAGCTGGCAGCTTTGAAGTATTTAGCGAAGTCGTGCCGGACCCGCCGATGGAGCTTGTGACTAAAGGGGTAGAGGCAGTCATTGCCTTTAAACCTAATACGATGCTCGCACTAGGTGGAGGTTCGTCCATTGATGCGGCCAAAGCTATTATGGATTTTTCTAAAAAAATTGGTGGCTTAAAGGATATGACCTTTATTGCTATCCCAACAACAAGTGGGACGGGTTCAGAGGTGACCTCTTTTGCTGTTATTACAGACCATGAAAAAGGGGTCAAATATCCTCTTGTATCCAATAGCCTTTTGCCAGACATTGCGATTTTAGAGCCAGAACTTGTAAAAAGTGTACCACCGGACATTGTAGCAGATACAGGTATGGACGTTTTAACCCACGCTATTGAAGCTTATGTATCTACTGCTGCTACAGACTTTTCCGATGCACTTGCAGAAAAAGCTGTAGAACTCGTCTTTGAGTACTTAAAACGTTCTTATGAGAGTAGTGAGGATATGGAAGCTAAAGAAAAGATGCACAATGCGTCATGTCTAGCGGGAATTGCCTTTAACTTAGCTTCCCTTGGTATTAATCATGCCATTGCACACAATATCGGTGGCAAATTGCATATTCCACATGGGCGTACCAATGCCCTTTTACTACCTTATGTTATTGAGTTTAATGCCGATATTGAAGGCTTTAATCCAACCCACTATACAAAAGCTGCTACCAAATATGCACAGCTTGCAAAACTTGTTGGCTTACAAGGTGCCCATACAAGAGCTTTAGTCAAGAATCTAGTCCATGAAATTATAAAAATGCAAAAAGAAATGAAAATGCCAGTGACATTAAAAGCATGTCATATCACACAAGAAGCAGTTAATGAAGTAAAACAAGACATTGCAAAAGGTGCGTTAGAAGATGCTTGTATGTTAACCAATCCACGTACAGCGACAACAGGGGATGTGTTAGAAATCCTGCATCAGATAACGGGTTAGGAGTAGACTATGGAATTTGAACCCAAACAACGCATTATTCAAGAGTTTGTACCAGGAAAGCAAGTCACACTTGCCCATATCATTGCCCATCCTACAGAAGATATTTATAAGAAGCTTGGGCTAATGGAAGACCATATTGAAGCCATTGGTATTTTGACCATTACACCAAGTGAAGGTGCAATTATTGCAGCAGATGTGGCAACAAAAGCTTCAGATATTCACTTAGGTTTTATTGACCGCTTTAGTGGTGCCCTTGTGTTTTCAGGGGATGTAGGTTCTGTTGATGCGGCGATGAGTGATATTTTACGTGTGCTTGAGCATGTACTAGGCTTTACACCAACTCACATTACGAGGACATAGCCATGAAACGAATTATCTTTATGGGTAAGACAGGGTGTGGCAAGACAACCCTTTGTCAAAAACTCAATGAATTAGAATTAAAGTATAAAAAGACTCAAGCTGTCGAACTCTATGAAAATGCTATTGATACACCAGGTGAATACTTGGAGAATCGTCATTATTACAGTGCGCTCATTATGAGTGCAGTAGATGCTAAGCTCATTGCACTTGTGGCAGACCCTACAGCCTATGACCACTTTATCCCTCCGGCTTTTGCAGGTACTTTTGCAAAGGAAGTGATCGGCATTATTACAAAAGTAAGTTTAGTCACAGACCCTAAGCAAATTGAAAAAGTAGAGCTTGGACTAAAGTCAGCAGGTGTAAGCCGCATCTTTAAAGTAGACACCGTAGAAGGTGTAGGCATTGAACCCCTTTTTATATATTTAGAATCTATATTAAAGGCATAAAAAGGGCACACCTAAGGAGGAGGAAAAGTGAGAGAAGAACTATTAAGTGTAGGGATAGATATTGGGACCAGTACAACACAACTCATTTTTTCAAAGATTATTGTAGAAAATATGGCGTCTAGTTATACAGTACCTCGCATTGTGATTGTAGATAAGGAAATCATTTATCGAAGTGATATTTATTTTACCCCGCTCTTGTCTATTCATGAGATTGATGGACCAAAGGTGAGAAGTATTATCGAACATGAATATGAAAAAGCGGGAATAGAACCTGCAAAGATTGATACAGGGGCCGTCATTATAACCGGTGAAACGGCTAGAAAAGAAAATGCACAAGAAGTACTCACAACCTTAAGTGGTTTAGCAGGAGATTTTGTTGTGGCTACTGCAGGACCAGACCTTGAGAGTATTATTTCAGGTAAAGGTGCAGGCGCACATCTTTATTCCAAAGAACACAGTACGAGTGTGGTCAATATAGACATAGGAGGTGGAACAAGTAATTTAGCTGTCTTTTTAAGAGGAGACGTAAAGGAAACAGGATGCCTAGATGTAGGTGGACGTCTGGTCAAAGTAGACCCAAGTACACATGCGATTACGTATATAGCACCTAAGTATGAACAGCTTATTTGTGAACGAAATTTGGGACTTGCCATAGGCACTATTGCCACTAGAGAAAATTTGAAGCCTATCTTAGACATCATGGTAGAAATACTTGAACAAAGTGCAGGACTTCGTACACAGGATCATCTATTAAGTTTTATTATGACTAATAAAAATATTGAACTTAGCGTGCCTATAGAATGTATATCCTTTTCTGGTGGTGTGGCAGATTATGTTTATTATGACGGAGAGATTAGCGACTATTTTAAATTTGGGGATATTGGCATTCTACTTGGACAAGCTATTCAAGGGTCTATTCTATGCCAAAAGTTGAAACTTATAAGAAGTACCGAGACCATTCGAGCAACAGTAGTGGGTGCAGGGACACATACCACGGAAATCAGTGGCAGTACCATTACGTACACCAACAATGCTTTTCCCATTAAAAACTTGCCTATTTTGAAATTAGCCCTTGAGGAAGAACTAGAAGGTATAGAGGGTTTAGCCAAGGCTCTTCACAAAAAGCTTGAGTGGTTCAAGTTAGAAGGCGACTTGCAACGGGTTGCAGTTGCTATACAAGGAAAAGCGAATCCAAGTTTTAATGACATCCAAACTTATGCGAAAGGTTTAATTCAAGGGATGCAGGAACTCATTGAACGTGAACTCCCCCTAATTATTATTGTCGAAGAAGATATGGCAAAAGCTTTAGGACAAAGTATTTATCATTTACTTGAATACAAAAAAGATGTCATTTGCTTAGATAGTGTGAAACTGGATAACGGCGATTATATTGACATTGGAAGTCCTATTGCAGAAGGTGCTGTCTTACCAGTAGTGGTGAAAACATTAGTATTTAGTTAAAAGATGTGAAATTGTGAAAGGAGGATCAAAATGATCTTAAAAACAAAATTATTTGGTCACACTTATGAGTTCAAATCACTCAAGGAAGTTATGGCCAAAGCAAATGAAGAAAAATCAGGCGATAAATTAGCCGGTCTTGCTGCCCAATCTGCAGAGGAGCGTGTTGCAGCAAAAGTAGTGCTTGCTAATATTACATTAGAGGACTTACGTAACAATCCGGCTGTACCTTATGAAGAGGACGAAGTAACACGTATTATCCAAGATGATGTGAATGAAAAAATCTACAACGAAATAAAACATTGGACTGTTAGTGACTTTAGAGAATGGATTTTAGATGAAAAAACAACAGGAGCAGATATTGCACGTGCTTCAAGAGGGATTACCTCTGAAATCGTAGCTGCTGTAGCCAAATTGATGTCTAATATGGACCTCATCTATGGTGCACAAAAAATCCGTATTATTAAACATTGTAATACAACAATTGGTATGCCTGGGACTTTATCTAGTCGTCTTCAACCTAACCATCCAACAGATGACCCAGATGGGATTATGGCTTCACTACTTGAAGGACTTACCTATGGTGCAGGAGATGCTTTACTTGGTCTAAACCCTGTAGATGATTCAACAGAAAGTGTTGTGCGCGTTTTAAAACGATTTGAAGAAATTAAACAAAAATTCCAAATTCCAACTCAAACTTGTGTACTTGCTCACGTCACTACACAAATGGATGCTATTAGACATGGCGCGCCTGCAGACCTTATTTTCCAATCTATAGCAGGTTCTGAAAAAGGAAATACTGCCTTTGGATTTAATGCAGCAACGATTGAAGAAGCAAGACAACTTGCACTTAAAGAAGGAACAGCAGAAGGTCCAAACGTTATGTACTTTGAAACAGGTCAAGGTTCTGAACTTTCATCAGAAGCACACTTTGATACTGACCAAGTGACAATGGAGGCGAGATGCTATGGCTTTGCTAAACGCTTTGACCCATTCCTTGTTAACACTGTAGTTGGTTTCATTGGACCAGAATATTTATATGATGGTCGCCAAGTAAGTCGTGCAGGGCTTGAAGATCACTTCATGGGTAAACTTACAGGTATTTCAATGGGCTGTGATGCATGTTACACCAACCATATGAAAGCTGACCAAAATAGTATTGAAGACTTATCTGTTCTCTTAACAACAGCAGGTTGTAACTACTTTATGGGTATTCCTCATGGAGATGACGTTATGCTCAACTATCAAACAACAGGCTACCATGAAACAGCAGCACTTCGTGAAATGTTTGGCTTAACTGCCATAAAACCTTTCCATGAATGGCTTCTTAAAATGGGCTTTGTAGACGAACGTGGACACTTAACTGAAAGAGCGGGCGACGCATCAATATTGTTCTAGAAAAGGAGGCATAAAACGTGAACGAACAAGATTTAAGAAAAATGGTAGAACAACTTGTAGACCAAATGATTGGAAAAGAAACAACAATAAGTAGCGGGATAGAGACTACAAAGACAACTATTCCTACATCTCAAAATGAATCAAGTTATAATGCAAGTCATATTGATCGTAGTGGATGTATTGATGATATTACAGCAGTTGATCTTAAAAAACAATTTCTTGTAAAAAATGCAAAAGATAAAGAAGCTTATCTACAAATGAAGAGTAAAACACCAGCAAGACTTGGTATTGGTAAAGCGGGTGCAAGATATCGTACAGCAACAATGCTTCGTGTACGTGCAGACCATGCAGCAGCTCAAGATGCAGTCTTTAGTGACGTATCTGAAGCATTTATTAAGAAAAATGATTTTGTGTTTGTACAAACACTTTGCCAAGACAAAGACCAATATTTAACACGTCCTGACATGGGTCGTCGTTTTGACCAAAAAGAAATTGAGGTCATCAAGAAAACGTGTGGACAAAATCCAAAAGTGCTTCTTATTGTAGGCGATGGTCTTTCTTCTTCAGCTATTGAAGCCAACGTAGAAGATATGATTCCTGCTATTAAACAAGGGTTACAAATGTATGGGATTACAGTAGGACCTATCCTATTTATCAAATATGCGCGTGTAGGTGCAATGGATGATATTGGACAAATTACAGGTGCAGAAGTTATTTGTATGCTCGTTGGGGAAAGACCGGGGCTTGTAACAGCTGAATCTATGTCCGCTTATATTGCTTATAAACCACGCCATGGTTTAGCAGAAGCAGAACGTACAGTTATTTCTAACATTCACAGAGGTGGTACAACAGCTGTTGAAGCAGGTGCACATACTGCAGAATTGATTAAAAAAATGCTAGATAAGAAAGCATCTGGTATCAATCTTAAATAAAGGAGGCTTATAACGTGAAGAACGATAAAATACGACCTAACGTCCTAGGCGTACGCATGATTTCAAATGTAAGTCCAGAACTTGCTAAAAAGCTAGAACTTGGAGAAAGACATAAAAGCTTAGGGATTATTACCGCTGATATGGATGATGTAACCTATACAGCACTAGATGAAGCAACAAAAGATGCAGATGTAGATGTTGTGTATGCACGTTCTATGTATGCAGGTGCAGGAAATGCTTCAACAAAATTGGCTGGAGAAGTTATCGGAATCATTGGTGGACCAAGTCCAGCAGAAGTAAAAAGTGGACTTAAAGCTGCACTTACTTTTATGCAAGACGGTGCACACTTTACAAGTGCTAATGAAGATGATTCTATCGTTTATTATGCACATACTGTATCTCGTACAGGGACATACCTTTCAAAAGTAGCAGGTATTAGCGAAGGCGAACCTCTAGCCTACTTGATTGCACCACCCTTAGAATCTATTTATGCTTTAGATGCTGCCATGAAAGCGGCAGATGTACGTTTAGTCGAATTTTTTGGACCACCATCCGAAACCAACTTTGGCGGCGGGCTTTTGACAGGCTCACAATCAGCTTGTAACGCTGCATGTAGTGCTTTTGCAGAAGCCGTTCGTGCGGTGGCAAGTAATCCACAGGAATACTAACCCATGCAAAGAGAGGCACTCGGCCTTATTGAAGTCATTGGTTATCCGCCAGCGATAGAGGCAGCGGATGCAGCCTTAAAAGCAGCCAATGTCAAGTTAGCAAGCATTACTAAAGTGGATGGTGGGATTATGACAGTCCAAATCATGGGTGACGTAGGGGCTGTACAAGCTGCAGTAGCTGCAGGTGGACTTGCTGCTTCTAGGATAGGTCCTCTAAGAGCTACCCACGTAATCCCTAGAGTGGATACAGCTTTGTTTGGCACCGTACTCAAACTAAAAACGATGCCAGAGGTTGAAAAAAGTGACCCCACGTCTAAGCCTATGATTGCTTCTGTAGGTATGCCGGTTATAACACCAACGACTCAAAGTGTTGAGGCAACAAGTCCTCCATTGATACAAGAGGAGGAAGCAGTAAAAATTATACTGCCACCTAAGATGCCAACAAGTAAAGAAGTTGAAATGGATGCACGAGCAGAAGATGAAATAGAAGAGGAAACAACTTCTATGGAGGAAGTAACAGACAAACGAATTGCTGAACTAGAAGCTAAGAGCAATTCGGAGCTACGTGCACTCATTGTAGCAAGTGGTATAGACCTACCTATAAAGAAGTTAAATGCGACTAAGAAACAAGAGCTTATAGGGATATTGACGGATTATTATAAGCGTGAGGAAGGAGAGACTTAATGGATTTACTTGACAAAGACTTAGTATCCATCCAAGAGGTACGTAGTCTCTTAAAAACAGCACATGAAGCACAAAAAAAATTAGCAACTTTAAATCAAACTCAAATAGACCGTATTGTTAAAGCTATTGCAGATGCGGGGTATGAACATGCAGAACGTCTTGCAAAACTTGCCAATGAAGAAACAGGTTTTGGGCTATGGCAAGATAAAGTAATCAAAAATGTCTTTGGTTCAAAAGGCATTTTTGAAGCCATTAAAGATGAAAAAACAGTGGGTATTTTAGCAGAAGACCGAGTGAATAAAACAATGGATATAGGTGTTCCTGTAGGTGTTATTGCAGGGGTTATACCTTCAACTAATCCTACATCTACTGTTATGTATAAAGCACAAATTGCTTTAAAAGGTGGGAATGCCATCGTATTTTCACCTCATCCAGGCGCAAAAAATGCTATTTTAGAAACGGTTAAAGTGATTAGTGCAGCAGCTGAAAAAGCTGGTATGCCAAAAGGTGCAATCTCTACGATTACAGTACCAACTATGGAAGCAACTAAAGAATTGATGACCAATCGCTATACCTGTCTCATCTTAGCAACAGGTGGATCTGCTATGGTTAAAGCTGCCTATTCTTCAGGCACACCAGCTATTGGCGTAGGTGCAGGAAATGGCCCAGCTTTTATTGATAAGAGTGCAGATGTACACCTAGCAGTCAAACGTATTTTAGATTCTAAAACTTTTGACAATGGGACCATTTGTGCATCTGAACAATCTATCATCGTAGAAAAATGTATGGAAGAAAAAGTGACTACAGAGCTGAAAGTACAAGGCGCATACATGCTCAATACTGAGGAGAGTGATCAATTAGCCCACTTTATCTTAAGACCAAATGGTAGCATGAACCCAGCGATTGTAGGCAAGAGTGTAGAGCACATTGCAAAACTTGCAGGGCTTACACAAGTGCCAGCGTCAGCATGTGTCCTTGTAGCCAGAGAAAGCAAAGTAGGCCATTTAGCACCTTACTCAAGAGAAAAGTTAGCACCTATTCTTGCCCTCTATGTAGAAGACTCTGTAGAAGCAGTACTTGAAAAATCTATAGAAATTCTTCATTTTGAAGGGAGTGGGCATACTTTCAGTATGCATGCCAATGATGAGGAACTTGTGAAACGTTTTTCAGTACGTATACCTGCTTCACGTATTCTCATCAATACACCAGGTGCATTAGGTGGTATTGGTGCAACAACGAATCTTTTCCCAGCCCTTACCCTAGGTTGTGGTGCAGTGGGTGGCAGTTCTTCTTCAAACAACATTGGGCCACTAGATGTAATCAACATTAAACGTGTAGCCTATGGAACGAAAGAACTAGAAGAAATCAGAAAAGAAACACCAAGTGGTAGCAGCTGTTGCAGTGATCAAATTTCAGAGGCTACATTAGACGCAATCGTTAAAAAAATTATGCAACAATTAATATAAAGTGTGAAAAAGTAGAATACTAAGGTCGTATTACTATTTTAAAACTCACTTAGAATTTAGGAGGAAAACAAAATGGCAAATACAAATGCACTCGGAATGATTGAAACAAAAGGATTAGTAGGTGCAATTGAAGCAGCAGATGCAATGGTAAAAGCAGCCAACGTGATGCTTGTTGGCAAAGAACAAGTAGGTGGTGGACTTGTTACAGTAATGGTAAGAGGAGATGTAGGGGCTGTTAAAGCGGCTACAGATGCAGGTGCAGCAGCAGCAGAACGTGTAGGCGAGCTTATTTCTGTACACGTAATCCCTAGACCACATGCTGAAGTTGACGTGATACTTCCTCACGGACCACAAGCCTAATCTAACACTCTACAAGGAGGGACTTCACTTACTGGATGTAAGTGTCCCCTCCCTTTGTAGAAATCATTAATAAGGTGGAGGTCTAGTATGTCTGTTTTGACTGAAGAAGCAATTAGAATCATGCTCGCGCATCATGAGCTAAAGGAAAAAGATGCCCTTTATCTAGAGCCTAAACAAATTGTTACACCTGCAGCCCGTGCTTATTTGATGGAAAAAGGAATTACAGTTAAAGTAAAAAGTGAAGCAGATGAACCCAGACCAAAGTCACACCAACCTTCTACACAAGAAGAAGTGGCGTTAAGAGATACGAACAAAAAGGATGAAAAGACTATGACTACACCCGAAGAAACATATGAGACACTCTTTGGTGCCACTTTAACCCAAAAGCCAGAGCATATGACACATCTTAGAGGTAACGTTTTAGTATTTAAAGACCACCCTCGTATTGCTTTAAGAGGTGCAATTGACTCACTTGAATCGGAAATCTTAGTGGTTCAAGTAATAGCGGACAAACAGGGGTTAAAGCAACTCATTAAAGATTTAGAGGAAGTGGTACGCTTTATACGTCATCTTCTACGGTGTGAAGTTAGTGGTGAGCCTGTTGGTGAGTTTAATCTACAAGGACTAAGTGCCGAAGAACTCAGGGAGCATTCCCATCATCCTAGTCAGTATTATGGCATGAGACACTTTTTACCGAACTATAAGCAAGGTGAAATAGTAGTGTATCTTAATAAACTCCGTGCACTTACTCGGGAAGCAGAACTTGTGGCATACAAAGCTTTTAGTAACGAATATGGGCAAGTGGAACGAGAAGATATTATCAAAGCTTTCAATAGGTTATCTTCGTTATTCTGGATTATGATGTTTAAATATTTGACAGACCGATATAAAGAATCTTAACGAGAAAGGAGACACTATGACACACATTTCAAATGCTATTTCAGAAGCAGTTATTGAAGCGCTTAAAAAAGAAGTTTTTATTCCTGTAGAAGCATCAGGAAGACATGTTCACTTAAACGCAGTAGATGCAGCCATACTTTTTGGTGAGGGCTATGAATTTACAAAAATAAAAGAGCTTTCTCAGCCTGGACAATATGCTTGTAAAGAACGTGTTTCCATTGTAGGACCTAAAGGCACATTAAATAATGTGATTGTGCTAGGTCCACTCAGAAAAGATACACAGATTGAAGTTTCTTCTACAGATGCATTGGTACTAGGTATCAATGCACCACTTAGACAAAGTGGTGAAATTGTTGATACACCGGGTGTAACCATTCGTAATGGAGAAAAGAAAGTAAATGTCAAACAAGGTTTGATTGTAGCTAAGCGTCATGTGCATATGACACCAGAAGATGCAGTGAAGTTTAATGTAAAAGACGGTGAAAGTGTGAAAGTCAAAGTATCTGGCGAACGTCCTGTGATTTTTGAAGAAACAGTGGTGCGTGTGCACAAGAACTTTAGAACCTTCATGCATATTGACTACGACGAGGCAAACTGCTGTGGGTACAACAAAGAAAGTTTTGGGATTATTCTTAAATGATCAGAAAGAAGGTGACTTATGAATCGCCAAGAACTTATTGAAGACATTATCAATGAAGTCTGCAAGAAGTTTGTAAACGAGCTGAGCGCCCATAGAGGAAGCGCCTCTCTTATGGTCATTGGCACATTAACAAAAGAAGAAGAAGAGGCTTTAAAGGATTATCCTCATATGCCTTTTACACCAGGGCAATCAAATTATGAGAAAGTCCTTATAAGTACATTAACTGTAACGCAAATGGCGCATTTAGCACTAGGTTATGGTGATACACCTGAAGAAGTGGCTCTACTTGAAGCCCAATTGCAAGGCAAGCAAGTCTACGTACTTGAAAGAGGCCTTGAGTATAGAAAGTACAAAGATACGGCACCAAAGAACTTATATGCACTTTATCATGACTATGAGCGTACGTTGCGTCAATATGGTGTACTCATTATAAAGAGCATAAGAGAATGTGATACGCTACCTAGTGAACGTGTACAATCTCTGTCCGAGCCGAACCTTGTTCAAATCCATGAATCAGGCAAAGAAAAGACTCACGTGTTCCATAAAAAACTTCTCCTAGAAAAGGATTTAATTAGTGCAAGAGTTGGATTCAATGAAACATTAGAACTGGCATCTCATTGTAAGATTACACCTTTAGCAGAAGATTTTATACGGGCACATCACTTAACCATACTCAAGATATAGGGGAGGACATAAATTGGAAATTGGAAGAGTTATTGGCAACGTATGGGCCACTAAAAAAGATGAAAATTTAAATGGACAAAAACTACTCGTAATTAAAATTCTTTTAGATAAAGAGCGGGAACGAGAAGGGTTTGTCGTAGCATCAGATATAGTAGGGGCTGGTGTAGGAGACTTGGTTCTTATCAGTCGTGGTGGAGGTGCCAGACATGCAATAGGAAATCCTAAAGCACCTGTAGATAGTGCAGTAGTAGGTATTGTAGATTCTATCGAGGTATTGGATTATGAGTAGAAGTATAGGTGCTTTAGAATTCCGTAGTATTAGCAAGGGCATTGAAGTCTCCAATGAAGTGGTAAAAAAGGCAAGTGTTGAAATTATTTATTTTAAAACGATTTGCCCAGGTAAATTTCTCGTCATTGTTACAGGGGATGAAGGGGAAGTCAATGAGGCGATCGATTATGGTGTGGAAATAGCGGATGGCACATTGGTTGATAGCTTTAAAGTCCATGCAGTGAGTCAAGCTATCGTTCAAGCCTTTAAAAATAAATATGACTCAAGAACCGTTGAAGGTGCTATAGGGATTATGGAGACAGGGAAAGTGTGTACAGGCATTAAGGCCTTAGACCATGCACTCAAATCAAGTGACAGTAAGCTGATTAAAATGCAACTGGCGTTTGGCATAGGTGGCAAACTTGTCTATGTAATCACAGGAACTTTAAGTAGCATTGAATGTGGTCTTAGAGAAGCAAAACTTGCACTAGATCAACAGGAACGTGCCAATATATCTATTATTCCTTCACCGAGTGAAGAAATGACCCAATTCCTGATTTAAGTCATGTCACCTTATAAAATTAAATAAATGGAGTGAAGACCGTATGAGTATTAATGAGATTATTATTTATATCATGGTATTTTTTGCAGCACTAGGCGCATTAGATAAAATTATTGGAAACAAGTTTGGCCTAGGCGAAAAATTTGAAGAAGGGATTATGGCAATTGGTGCCCTAGCGATTTCTATGGTTGGGATTATTGCCTTAGCACCTGTTATTGCCAATCTATTAAAACCTGTTGTTGTACCTTTGTTTGGCTTGTTAGGTGCTGACCCTGCTATGTTTGCAGGCTCTCTTATCGCTAACGACATGGGAGGGGCACCTCTTGCACAAGCCCTTGCTATTGACCCTGATGCGGGACTTTTTGGTGGCTTAATTGTAGGGGCAATGCTTGGACCTACAATTGTCTTTACCATTCCAGTTGCTTTAGGAATCATTGAAGAAAAAGACCGCAAATATTTAGCAACCGGTGTGCTTGCAGGGGTTATTACCATTCCTATTGGTTCATTCGTAGGTGGTCTTGTTGCAGGGTTCCCATTGATGATGGTAGTGCGCAATTTAATTCCTATCATCCTTTTTGCCCTTTTAATTGCTCTTGGCCTTTGGAAGTTTGAAAGTGCGATGATTACGGGATTCACTTACTTTGGTAAATTTGTCGTGGCTGTCATTACCTTAGGACTTGGCGCAGGGATTGTAGAACAACTTACAGGGATTGTACTCATCCCAGGGATGAATCCAATCCGTGAAGGATTTGAAATTGTTGCAGACATTGCCATTGTATTAGCCGGTGCATTCCCACTTGTTTATGTCATTACAAAAGTATTTAAAACACCACTTTTAAAACTTGGTAAAGTAATGGGTATGAATGATGTAGCAGCTGCGGGACTTGTAGCCAGCTTAGCCAATAGTATTCCTATGTTTGGGATGATGAAAGATATGGATAACCGTGGGAAAATTCTTAACGTAGCCTTTGCAGTTTCAGCAGCTTTTGTATTTGGTGACCATTTAGGATTTACTGCTGGATTTAATCCTGCAATGATTTTCCCTATGATCGTTGGTAAATTAGTAGGTGGTATAACTGCCATTTTTGTAGCAATGTTTATTGCAAATAAAACATTGGGAAAGGAAAAAGCTTAAATGGATTTAGATAAAAGTAGACTTGAGAACCTTATTAAAGAAGTTTTAGTAGAAAAACTAGCAACAGGTGGCTACCATGAACGACAATCTGCTTCAGGTGTTATGGCAGTGAAAGTACCACAAATTCGCGTTTATGAAAGTGACCGATTAGATACAGGCGTATCTTCTGACATTGTGTATACAAAAGACTTATTTACACTTGAAGAAAGCCCACGTCTTGGTTGTGGTATTATGGAAATGAAAAATACCACTTTTGACTGGACCCTTAACTATGATGAAATTGACTATGTGATTGAAGGGAGTTTAAGCATTATCATCAATGGTGAAACAGTTACAGCAGGGCCTGGAGAAGTCATTCTCATTCCTAAAGGCTCTCGCATTAAATTCTCAGTGCCAGAGTATTCCCGTTTTATCTATGTAACTTATCCTGCAGATTGGGCAGGTCAAGCATAAAGTGAAATAGAGGCTATAGAAATACGATTGTACAAAATACGTATTTTTATAACCTCTATTTTTATAGGTATTGTTTTTAAAATGTGTTTTAGCGTGCGAAAAGTATAAAATATAAAAAGAAGTTACTAAAATCATAGATTTTAGACATGCGATTAAATATAATAAGACTATAGAATAAGGTTAAAAGCTTAAACTATAAATAAACTTCGTATGAAGTAGATAAAATAAAAATTACATACTAAAGAACTAAACAGTGGAGGAGGAGGAAATATGTTAAGAAAATTAGTTAAGTTTTTATGCCACCGATTGGTTGTAGTAGGCACCTTTATAGCCATTCAAGCTGCTATTTTAATTGGAATGATTTGGAAGTTTAATAGCTATTTTGTGTACTTCTATGCTTTTTGCTTATTACTCAGTGCGGGTGTTGTTTTATACATTATTAGTAATAAAAGCAATCCAGGCTATAAGATTGCATGGATTATACTGATTTTGTTGTTCCCCATCTTTGGTGGCCTTTTTTACGTCATGTTTGGAGAAAATAAGATGAGTAAAAGGCAACAAGAAAAGATGAGTAGTATAGGGGTTAAAATGTTAGCCCTTCTTAAGGAAAAGGATGCTGCCTTAGATGAAATTCAGGAAGCTAGTCAAACAGCAGGTGCCCAATCCCGTTATATAACAGAATATGCCTACTGCCCACCTTGCAAACATACGCATACCGAATATTTACCTTTAGGAGAAATAGCCTTTGAACGTATGAAAGAAGAGCTCAAAAAGGCAAAACATTATATTTTCTTAGAGTATTTTATTATACAAGAAGGTGTCATGTGGAATGGCATTCTTGAAATCTTGGAGGAAAAAGCCAAACAAGGTGTAGATGTCCGAGTGATTTACGATGACATGGGATGCATTTTAACACTACCTTATGGGTATGACAAAAAGTTAGAAAAAATGGGTATACGTTGCCAAGTATTTAATAAATTTGTACCTATTTTATCTTCTAAATTCAACAATCGTGACCATAGAAAAATTTTGGTAATTGATGGACATACAGGTTTCACAGGTGGGATTAACTTAGCAGATGAATATATTAATGCTTATGAAAAACATGGGCATTGGAAAGATACTGCCATCATGCTTAAAGGTGAAGGGGTATGGAATATGACCAATATGTTCTTAACCTTGTGGGATTATATAACCAATACAGATGAGGATTATGCAAAGTATCGTCCTCATGTGCATTTAGAAGAAGAGATTGTGGCAAAGGGTTATGTACAACCTTTTGCAGATAGTCCACTAGACCATGAACCAGTAGGCGAAACAGTATATCTAAACTTAATCAACCGTGCAAAAGAGTATGTTTATATCAACACACCCTATCTAATCATTGATAATGAGATGATTACTGCCTTATGTGTGGCTGCTAAGTCAGGTATAGATGTGAGAATTGTGACGCCTCACATTGCAGATAAATGGTATGTTCATGCTGTAACACGTGCTTATTATGATGTGCTCCTAGAAAGTGGCGTGAAGATTTATGAATATACACCAGGGTTTATTCATGCCAAAACTTTTGTTGTAGATGACCTCTATAGTGTGGTAGGTACCATTAATTTAGATTACCGGAGTTTATACCTTCACTTTGAGTGTGGTGTATGGCTCTATCAAACCGATACAGTTATGGATGTGAAGGCAGATTACTTGGAGACGTTAAAAGTGTGTAAGCAAGTGATGCTCGCTGAGACTCATGCTATTAAGTGGTACAAAAAATTAGGGCGTGCTATTCTTAGAATTTTTGCACCTCTTATGTAGAAAAGGTTATAAAAGAAAGTTGTACATTTAGATGAATGGTACAACTTTTTTTTATGCAGAAAATAATCTAAACATAATATAAAAAAATATCAGACAATTTTAGAAAAATAGATGCTTTTATTGGTAAAATATTTTATAATAGTATATATTTATATATAAAATAGAGGAGGGGAAAGATGGGTACAATGAGTAAAGTATGGATTTCAGGGGCAAATGGACGACTAGGCAGTGCAATGAATGCGTTATTAAATAAGAGGGAATACGAAATTCTGAATACAGATGTAGAGGAAGTAGATATTACCAATGCAGAGGATGTCATGACTTATGGGACCATGAATCGTCCAGGTATTATTATTAACTGTGCAGGATATACAGACTTAGAAGGATGTGAAAGCAATCCTGAAAAGGCATATCAAGTGAATGCACTCGGGGCTAGAAACATAAGTATTGTGGCTAGAAAAATTGGAGCTAAACTTATACATATTTCCACAGATGATGTATTTGATGGGGAGGGGCATGTACCTTATGGTGAGTTTGATAGACCAACGCCTAAAAGTGTCTATGGTAAATCAAAGTTAGCAGGTGAACAATTTGTCCGTGATTTTGCAGAAAAGTACATGATTATTAGAAGCTCTTGGGTTTATGGAGAGGGTGAGAACTTTGTGCAAGATTTGTTAGACGCAGCCAAGATAAAAGACACACTTCGTATTGCCAATGACCAGTATGCTTCGCCTACAAGTTCTATTGAACTGGCAAAACTTGTGATGCACCTCATGGAGATATCTGAATATGGATTGTATCATGGGACATGCAGTGGAAGCTGTAGCCGCTATGAATTTGCCAAAGAAGTTTTAAAGCTTGCAGGCGTGAAGGTAGCGGTAGAGCCTGTTCCGACTAAGCATGCAGATTTTACAAATGCTAGGCCAGCTTACACTGTATTAGATAACTTTATGTTACGTATTGCCACAAATTACAAGATGGCAGACTGGAAAGAGGCGTTAGAAATTTACATGAAAAAATAAGGGGGAAAACCAATGGGAAAAGAAAAACAAACAAAAAAAGTAAATGAAGCACAAAACACAAAGCAAGAGAAGAAAAAATTAGGGTTAACCACAAAGATTTTTATTGGTCTTTTATTAGGTGCATTAACAGGAGTCATTTTACACTATATTGTACCGAGTGGATTTGTAAAAGACACAGTCATTATTAATGGGATTTGCTACGTTGTAGGCAATGGCTTTTTAAGAGCGATGCAAATGCTTGTGGTACCTTTAGTTTTCTGTTCTCTTGTATGTGGCGCAATGGCAATTGGAGATTCTAAAAAACTTGGTAAGGTAGGGGTCAAAACCATTCTGTTCTACTTAGTAACAACAGCTATTGCAATTACTATCGCATTGGGTACAGCAAAAATCATTAACCCAGGTATTGGGCTAGATATGAGTGCTTTAGAAATTGCGGAGACAACGATTGCAGAAAAACAAAGTTTTGCAGATGTACTGCTCAATATTATTCCTAAAAACCCTATTCAAGCTTTGGCAGAAGGAAATATGCTTCCGATCATCGTATTTGCCATTTTAGTAGGGATTGTACTGGCTAAACAAGGGGATCGTTGTGAAACAGTAGGAAATTTTTTCAACGAGTTTAACAATGTCATGATGGATATGACCATGTTGGTGATGAAGCTTGCACCTATTGGTGTATTTTGCCTCATTGCAAAAACTTTTGCAGGGATTGGATTTAGTGCCTTTGTCCCACTGCTTAAGTATATGAGTGGTGTCTTTATTGCTTTAGGTATTCAATGCTTCGTCGTCTATATGGCCTTTTTAAAAGGCTTTACAGGACTCAACCCTTTCAAATTTATCAAAAAGTTCTTGCCTGTTATGGGATTTGCATTCTCAACAGCGACATCCAATGCAACCATTCCACTTTCTATTGATACACTAGATAAAAAGATGGGGGTTTCAAAACGTATATCTTCTTTCACTATTCCACTAGGAGCGACTATCAATATGGATGGTACAGCCATTATGCAAGGGGTAGCTGTAATCTTTGCAGCACAGGCATTTAATATTACATTGACGCCAGCAGACTACATTACAGTTATTGCAACAGCTACATTAGCTTCCATTGGAACCGCAGGGGTACCTGGTGTAGGTCTGATTACCCTTTCCATGGTTTTCGCATCTGTTGGCTTACCAGTAGAAGCGATTGGTATGATTATGGGGATTGATAGAATCTTAGATATGACACGTACTGTTGTTAATATTACAGGAGATGCTGTATGTACAACCATTGTGGCACACCAAGATAAAGCCCTTAATAAAGAAGTGTTTGCAGCACAAGAGCTGACCCTGTAGGGATAGTTACACAAAAACAAAGAGGATGTCGCATCAATCAATTGAGCGATATCCTCTTTGTTTTTAGGCACGATGTTGTAGCATAATAGCTTTGACTTTGGGTTGATTGACTTCATCTACCCTTTCTATAATAAAATTTAAAAACTTTTCTTGTCCTTGGTTCATCATAAGGCTCCTTACTTTATAAGCTATGTTTAGTATAGGCGATAGAGTGTAAAGAGGCAAGGTAGTTGAAAAGTTTTTATCAGATGAATCGCAAGAAGCTAAAGATTACAGGGGGTGGATTACTATGAAATATTATTGCAATTTAGAGGTGAATAAGTTGAAACAATTTGAAATAGTATATATAGTAAAAGAAACAACTAAAGTGAGGCTAAGATAAAAGTTAGAGCTAAATGAGAAAGGTGGGGTATAATGAAAAACTTTGTAATGACTATTGCACGTGGTTATGGAAGTGGTGGACGCACAATAGGCAAGATGTTGGCTGCGGATTTAAATATTCCTTATTATGACCGGAACTTATTAAGGTTAGCATCAGATGATAGTGGCATCAACGAACAACTTTTTATTGATGCAGATGAAAAAGTAAAAAATACATTACTTTATAAGGTGGCTAAGAACGTCTACAAAGGAGAAATTATTCCTCCAGACCGAGATGACTTTGTATCTAATGAAAACCTTTTTAACTATCAAGCGAAGATCATTAAAGAGTTGGCTGAAAAAGAATCTTGTATCATCATTGGGAGATGTGCAGATTACATATTGAAAGATTATGACCATGTCATTTCAGTCTATATTCATGCCCCTATGGAAGCTTGCATACAAGGTGTAGAAAAAATTGCGCCTGTGAAAAATCCAAAGCAATACATTCTCACCACCGATAAGCGCCGCGCCGCGTATTATCATTACTTTACAGGACAAGATTGGAAAGATGCCAACAACTACGACCTTTGCTTAGATAGTGATGCACTGGGGTATGAAAAATGTATTGAAGTGATTAAAGCCTATTTGAAAATTAAGATGGAGCAGAGTAAGTAGGAAGGAAATACTTAGGTTGGAAACGGCCTGAAAGGATAATAAAGGGGTAACTTAGAAAGTTAATAAGTTAAAAACTAGGGAAGGTAAGTGTATGAATAAAAGGTCTATGAAACTAGCCGTTTTAAGCTAGATTCATAGACCTTCATGCTTTAATGCAGGTCCTATTTATTATTTCCTTTTAAGGAGTAGTGTCTCCTATTAGTGCTATGGATGGGATTAAAGTAGCTCATGTGCAAGAAAAGCTTAAGTACGCTTGTGTAAGTCTTGTTTGCATTTTGGGCAACTGATACAAACTTTGCCTTTTCCTTTAGGTACTCTCAGGGTTTGTTTGCAGTTAGAGCAAGTGAAATATTTGTGCGTTTTACGTTCTTTAAATTGCTTTTCATAAAGATTTAAGCGTTTTTGAATAGGAGTCCAAAAACGTATAAATTTAAAGTTTTCTTGTTGGCGTTTGTACATATTACGAGAAAGGGAACGGTAATAAAAAAGAATCAATAAGGCAACAGTCAGACCTGTTAAAATGAAACTACGGATAAAGATATCCAGGCATCCAACAATTAAACAGGTGATGAGTAGGGCAAAGCCAAGTTGATCCACACCGTAGCGACCAGCCATAAATTTTTGTAACTTTTCTTTCATAAGAAAACTCCTTTCAGTAACGGTTATTCAGATACAAAGAGTATACCATAAATGCATTAAGAAAATATATAGAATGAAAGGAATAACCTATTGGGAAGGCTTTAATATTGACAAACGTCCTGATAAAATTTATGATGAAAAACAGAGTAACTAAAAAGAGAGGTAGACTTATGCTTTATTTAGACTATGCAGCTAATACCCCTGTAGATCCAAAAGTACTAGAAAGGTTCGTACAACTTTCTACTGAATATATTGCAAATCCTAATGCAGCCCATGCCCTAGGACAAGCTGCCAAAGTAAAGTTAGATACATGTACCCAACAGATGGCTGACTTGTTAGGCGTTAAGCCTTCGGAAATTATTTATACCTCTGGTGCCACAGAGTCCAATAACTTAGCGATTATTGGTGGGTGCCATTATTACAAACGCTATGGCAAACATATTATTACCACTTACCTTGAGCATTCTTCTGTATCAAGTACGGCCACGGCGCTACACAATGAAGGCTATGAGATTGAGTTTGTGGACATTTTACCTAATGGACAAATGGACTTAGAGCACTTGAAAAGTCTTTTAAGAGCAGATACGATTATGGTGGCCATCAGTGAAGTAGATAGTGAACTCGGTGCAAGGCAACCGCTTCAGGCTATTCGTGACTTGCTAGATACAGAGTATCCGCATTGTCTATTGCACGTAGATGGTACGCAAGCTATTGGTAAGCTGCAAGTCCCTATGGCATGTGCAGACCTTTTAACCTTTTCAAGTCATAAGTTTTATGGCTTAAATGGATGCGGTGTCTTGATTAAAAAGGAGCACGTCATGCTAGAGCCTATTATTCATGGCGGTACCAGTACGACCGCTTTTAGAAGTGGAACACCAACACTTGCGCTTATTGGAAGTTTAGTAGAAGCTTTAAGCTTAGCACAAGCCAATCAATCAAGCCATTTTAACTATGTAGAAAAGCTTAATCAGCGCTTAAGAGCGGGACTTGCTATACACCAAGCGGTGACTTTCAATAGTCCAGTAGAAGGCAGTCCTTATATTTTGAATATAAGCTTAACGGGGATTAAGGCGAGAGAAGTCCAAGAAAGATTGGCAGAACGTGAAATTTACGTAGCTACCAAATCTGCATGTTGTACCCTAAATAGCCCTTCTAGACCTGTGTATGCTGTGACAAAGGATCGTAAAAAGGCGTTATCCACCCTTCGTATCAGTCTGAGCCACTTGACAACAGAGGAAGAGATTGAAACTTTCTTAAAGGCATTTGGCGAGGTGCTTGCTACTTTTTAGGCAAAGCGTATCTGGTGATGAAGCAGCAGCGTTTCAAAAATAAAATAATCACATCTATGTCTTTAGATGAAACGATACCTATAGATAGGAAGATAAAATGAAAAGAGAGCTTGAAAAATTTGAAGTAATTGAACGTAGTATCATTAAGAAATACCGTAAAACCATCTGGACAAAATTTGTTCGTGCTGTCAATGACTATGAGCTTATCAAAGATGGGGACAAAATTATGGTATGTATCTCTGGTGGAAAGGATTCTATGCTTCTTGCTAAATGTATGCAAGAGTTATACCGTCATGGGAAACGTAACTTTGAATTAGAATTTGTAGTAATGGATCCAGGTTACAACGCCTATAACCGTCAAGTGATTATTGATAATGCCGAGTATTTAAACATTCCAATCAAAATCTTTGAAAGTAATATTTTTGATGTAGTAGCAGAAGTAGATGAGACCCCTTGTTATCTTTGTGCAAGAATGCGCCGTGGTTTCCTTTACAAATACGCTCAGTCTATTGGGTGTAATAAAATTGCATTAGGCCATCACTTTGATGATGCCATTGAAACCATTCTCATGAGCATGCTGTACGGTGGGGAAATCAAAACGATGATGCCTAAGCTTCATAGTACGAACCACCCAGGGATGGAACTCATTCGTCCCCTGTACCTTGTTAAAGAAGAAGATATCATTGCATGGAAAAACACCCATGATTTACGTTTTATTCAATGTGCATGTCGTTTAACAGAAAGTTGCCTACTCGGTGACCAAGGAGGTGGGTCTAAGCGTCAAGAAATGAAAAATCTTGTGAAGAAGTTTAGACAGACCAATCCACATATTGATATGAACATCTTTAGAAGTGTACACAACGTGAACTTAGAGACGATTATTGGTTACCGCAAAGATGGCAAAGACCATAGCTTCTTAGATGAATATGATGAGCAATAAGATAAGATAAGATAAGATAAGATAAGAGATAAAATAGCATGAAACAAAATAAAAGGTAACAAGACGAAAGAGATAGGGATGATGCCAAAGGGTCATCCCTATCTCTTTTTGCAGGATAAGCTGGTACCAATTGGCTCGCCTATAAAGGAGGAAGAGAAGAACTTGCAAGGCCTTTCAAGGAAGTATAAGGTGGAGGACTTAACGGTAGAGAGAATTTAAGACGCTCTAGCGGAAGATTCGAGATGATGGATACTAGGTGGATAGAAATAAAGAAAGTTAATTTGTAGAAAAAATATTAAAAATTCTACACAATATATTGACATGAAATTTTAAAAGTAGTATAGTATAAGTAAGCCCGTTTCATATACTTTTAAAGGATGTGGGACAAGCTGATAGGTAAGACCCGTTTTGAACAGGATAGACCATAAGCCAAGGTAGGATAAGGAATCCCGGGACCTTTGAATACCATTGCTTATGTAAGAAAAAGGCTTGTAAGTGTTGGTGCCCCCCTTCTGACCCTATAAGGACTTTTTCTTAAAAACTGTATCATTTGATGGTGGCAGTCAAGTGATATGGGGTAAGTTCTATATCTATTCACCCTATCTAGCGCGTTAAACTTCATCAATGTTCAAGGATACCCGTAAAGCCAACAGTACTTCTACGTTTTGGTAGATTCTTCGGACACTCACAGTGATACATGCAATGGCATCCCTTTCACCTAGAGCACACCAACGAATGCTCCTATCGCCTAGAGCGCCTCAAGCGGCACGCCAAACTTGTACAAAGTGAAGTTTAGCACCATCCAAAAGGTGAAGACCTTTGCCACAACCAAAGACCAGCCTAAGTCCGTCTATGTAATACAAGGGGGGACGACTTGGGCTGGTTTTTGTGCGTTTTAAACACCGAAATAAAAGTCTAAAAGATTGATAAAGAAACAGATTGTACAAGCACTACAAGAGGGAGAGCAAAAAGGTGCAAAAATTGACACGTCCAATCTATAAATATTGGATAGAAGACCGTGTGTACTATGTAGATGAAGAGACCCAATACTTAATTGGCGTCGATTTAGACGGTGAAAATAAAAAGACCATTTTACTTACCCAATACATGGACAAAATAGTTGTATTATCAGATACAGTATTAGGGATAAGCAATGGATATAACCCTGGCATCTTTAAAGTGGAAAATGGCAAAACCACACAAAAAGTAAAAGGAATAGTAGACCAATCACTAGTGAATACAAACAACATGATGTATACCCTATACGGAGAAAATGAAATACACTTTCTGCATTAAAGGTATGAAAAAATAGGCATACTGGCTATATTTGTATGATCCTAAACTTGTAAAAAAGTAGGATGAGGGACTATAATAGATAAAGGTATGTCAAAATATAGATAAGGAAAGAGGCGAAGCGCTATGAAAAAAATTCAAATGGGTACAAGCCCACTTCAAGGTTCAGAGATTTCACTAGGATGTATGCGTATGGCAGGTCATACAGTAGAAGAAGTACGTACACTTATTGAGGTGTCCCATGCAGCAGGCATTGACTTTTATGACCATGCAGATATTTATGGACAAGGAGAGTCTGAAATTTTATTTGGACAAGCCTTAAAAGGTACTTCTATTCAAAGAGAAGATTTAGTGATTCAAACAAAATGTGGGATTCGCCCAGGTTTCTTTGACTTTTCTAAGGAACACATTTTAACTTCAGTGGACAAAAGCTTACAACGCTTAGGTATGGACTATGTGGATGTGCTCTTACTTCACCGTCCAGATACATTGATGGAACCCGAAGAAGTAGCAGAGGCTTTCCGTGCATTACGTGAAAGTGGCAAAGTGCGTTACTTTGGGGTAAGCAATCAAAACCCTATGCAAATGGCGCTATTAAACCGTTATTTAGATGAAAAAATCATCATTAATCAACTTCAATTTAGCATCACTAACACGACAATGGTAGATGCTGGGCTCAATGTAAACATGGAAAATGCAGCAGCGCTGAACCGCGATGGCAGTGTACTTGACTATTGTCGTCTAGAAGATATTACGATTCAAGCTTGGTCACCATTCCAATATGGTTTTTTTGAAGGAGTATTTTTAGATAATCCTAAATTCCCAGAACTGAATAAAGTGGTTGACCGTATAGCTGCAGAGAAGGGTGTGACAAACAGTGCCCTTGCAGTGGCTTGGATTTTAAGACATCCAGCACGTATTCAAACGGTCGTTGGGACAACCAATCCAGAACGTCTTAAAGGCATCTGCAAAGCATCTGATGTAGAACTTACAAGACAAGAATGGTACGAAATCTACAGAGCAGCAGGAAACATTTTGCCTTAAGTTTATGCAAAACTATAATGGTACTTGTAATCTAGACAGTTAAATTTCTATTCCTTAATGAATCCTGTTATAATAAATTTAACTACAAAAGGACGGTATTCATATGAGAAAAAGACGAAATTTCACACCTGA
>NZ_JAVVQU010000007.1:0-57694 GCF_036655075.1 Niameybacter sp.
TTTTCATATCTGAAACCAATACATTTATATAATTCTCGGTTATTGCCAAACTACTATGCCCTAATATTTTTTGAAGCACGACTATATTTCCTCCACTTGTTACCCATTTTTTAGCAAACGTGTGCCTATATCTATGGATACCTGTTTTTATAACATTTCGACTTTTATTATATTCAAACAAAGAGTGATAAATTGTACTTTTTGTAAGTTTGTTTCCATATACATTACAAAAAAGATAATCATCATCGCTAGTATATTGTCTTATCTGCAAGTATTCTAATACAATTTTATTAATAGTATTATTCAAAGGTATTATTAATGATTTTCTGTTTTTAGTAACTTTAATGTGCACTACTTCATTATCAAAATCTAAATCTTTTACTTTAATATTAATTAAACTATTACTCCTTATACCTGTGGAAAGTAAAAAGTTTATAATAACCCAACTTTTATACTCTGTAAAACTACATTCTTTTAAGCTTGGCTTTTTTAGTAATGCCTTAAGTTCTGCATCTGTATAGCATTCAATAGGCTCTTTATCAGCTTTCATTAATTGTATTTTAAAAGCTTCAAGATAATCACATCTCATAAAATAATACATCAATGTCTTTAAATCCCTCGAGTAAGTATATAGTGTTATATCCTTAACATCTTTAGACCTACTTTTAAACTCAATCACAAAGTTATCTAATGTTGATTTGTCCATAGAATTAATTGGTATTTGTGGGTCAATATACTTATATAGTGTTTTAAAGCACTCTCTGTAGTGCTTTAATGTCCCCTCCCTTAAATTTCTTGCTTTACAATTACATAAGTACTCATTACAACCTTGCTCAAACGTTATACTTTTAACAGCCTGCATAGTAATTTTTTTCTTCATACTTCACCTCTTGGCACACCATTTTTGAGCACAAAAAATGGCACACATCATTTAGATTTTTTCTTAAATGACGTGTGCTATTTTTTTTAACCAATATTACATATTTTGTATTGACTAGTCAATTGCTAATCTATGCAAATAGTAAAAAGTGTCTTATTTGTTTGCTGCTTCTTCAATTGCAACAGCCACTGCTACTGTAGCACCTACCATTGGGTTGTTACCCATACCGATAAGTCCCATCATTTCAACGTGAGCTGGTACTGATGAAGAACCTGCGAATTGTGCATCTGAATGCATTCTTCCCATAGTATCTGTCATACCGTATGAAGCAGGACCTGCACCCATGTTATCTGGGTGAAGTGTACGTCCTGTACCACCGCCTGAAGCTACTGAGAAGTATTTTTTCCCTTGTTCCATACATTCTTTTTTGTATGTTCCAGCTACTGGATGTTGGAAACGAGTTGGGTTAGTAGAGTTACCTGTAATAGATACATCTACGCCTTCAAGGTGCATGATTGCAACACCTTCACGAACGTCGTCTGATCCGTAACAACGAACTTTTGCTCTCTCACCATTTGAGTAAGCAGTTTCTTTAACTACACTTACTTTACCAGTTGCGTAGTCAAATTGTGTTTGAACATATGTAAATCCGTTAATACGAGAAATAATATGTGCTGCATCTTTTCCAAGACCATTTAAGATAACTCTTAAGTCTTCATTACGTACTTTGTTTGCAGATCTTGCGATACCGATAGCACCTTCAGCAGCCGCGAATGATTCGTGACCTGCTAAGAATGCGAAACATTTAGTTTCTTCTCTAAGAAGCATAGCTCCTAAGTTACCATGTCCAAGACCAACTTTACGATCGTCTGCTACTGAACCTGGAATACAGAAAGCTTGAAGACCGATACCGATTGCTTCAGCTGCTTCAGCTGCAAGTGTACAACCTTTTTTGATTGCGATAGCTGCACCTACTGTGTAAGCCCAACATGCATTTTCAAAAGCGATTGGTTGGATTTCTTTTGTAAGGTTGTAAGCATCTACACCTTTTTCATCACAAATAGCTTTTGCTTCATCTAAGTCTTTAATACCGTATTCGTTTAATACAGCATTGATTTGGTTAATTCTTCTATCATAAGATTCAAATAATGGCATATTACTGCACCTCCTTCTTACTCGTGTCTTGGGTCGATTTGACGAACAGCTTCATCGAATCTGCCGTATTGACCTGTAGCTTTTTGCATTGCCTCTGTTGCATCTGTACCTTTTTTGATCATATCCATCATTTTACCAAAGTGGATAAATTGGTATCCGATGATTTCGTTGTTTTCGTCAACACCGATTTTTGTTACATAACCTTCAGCCATTTCAAGGTATCTTGGTCCTTTAGCTGTTGTTGCGTACATTGTACCAACTTGGCTACGAAGTCCTTTTCCTAAGTCTTCAAGACCTGCACCGATTGGAAGTCCACCTTCAGAGAAAGCTGTTTGAGTTCTTCCGTATACGATTTGTAAGAATAATTCTCTCATTGCTGTATTAATTGCATCACATACTAAGTCAGTATTTAATGCTTCTAAAATTGTTTTACCTGTTAAAATTTCTGCTGCCATCGCTGCAGAGTGTGTCATACCTGAACAACCGATAGTTTCTACTAACGCTTCTTCAATGATACCGTTTTTAACGTTTAATGTTAATTTACATGCACCTTGTTGAGGAGCACACCAGCCAATACCGTGTGTAAGACCGCTAATATCTGTAACTTCTTTAGACTGAACCCATCTTCCTTCTTGAGGAATTGGAGCTGGTCCGTGATTAGGTCCTTTTGCAATAGGACACATTTGTTCTACTTCATGTGAGTACATCATCGCTATGACTCCTTTCTACTCGAACAATTTAAAGGGTTAACTTTAAATTAAATTTTTAACAACCATCCCTATTGTATAATTCTAGGCGAAAGATGTCAATATGTTAGTCTTTTTAGAAGAGAAGTCGCAATATAACAACAGGTCATGACAACAACAATAGTTGCCCCTGCTGATGTTCCAAATACATATGCCAACCACAACCCCAGCATGCCAGAAAATAGTGCAAAAAAGACAGAATAGAAATGATACTGACGCATATTACCTGCAATATTCCGACTAATTGCTCCCGGCAAAATTAAGAAAGCATTGATCAACATAACCCCAATCCAAGGGATACAAAGTACTACTACGACTGCCACAATACAGGTAAAGGCCATTTGTAATGCTAACGTATGAATGGCACGACTATTAGCAAGCGAAACATTTAAGCTCGTCACCACCAAGTCATTAAAAATAAAGTACCATATTCCAAATACAATAACGCTTACAATAAGCAATATGCCCAAATCTTCGCCTCTAATACTCAGTAAATCGCCAATCAAATATTTTGTGTATTGATTAAAATTTCCATTTCTCGAGAGCAACATAGTTCCAAATGCAACTGTTCCTGCAGAAAAGATTCCAATAATCGTATCTGTTGTCTCTTGATGTTTATAACTAAAATAGGCGATGAGTAGGCCTAATAATATGGCAAAGACTAGCATCGAAAGGGTTGGATTCATAAGACCTATCAAAACACCGATTCCAATACCTGTCAGTGCACTATGTCCTATAGCATCCGAGAAAAAAGCCATCTTCTGACTGACTACCATGGTGCTTAAAAGACCTAGCATTGGTGCTGCAATCAAAATACCTAAAAAGGCATTTTTCATAAACGTCATCTGTAAAAAGTCAAAAGGAAATAAAAATTCAACAATCTTATACAATGCTTCCATTCACATCACCTCCTATGCTCAGTTGCTTTTGCTTCATTGCCTCTTGCTTCACAAGTTCAGGTGTGCCCATAGCCAATATGGTTTTATTAAGTAAAATTGCCTTATCACAAATATGTTCGAGCTGGCCCACTTCATGGGTGATCAAAACAATGGCCATATGGTATTTCTCCTTTAAGGCTTGCACTGTTTCATAGAAAAGTTTTTGTCCATTTACATCTACCCCTGAAATAGGCTCATCTAAAAGAAGTAGGTCTGGTGTTGGCCAAAGTGCCAGTGCCAAAAGCACCCTTTGGAGTTCCCCGCCTGAAAGCATACCAATCTTACGGTCTATGGCATAAGCAAGCTGTACTTCCTCTAGGGATTTTTCTACTTCTTTGCGTATAGAAGCTGTTATCTTTGTCCATATAGGTCTTTTTTGCATACAGGCTAAAAACAGATCTAGTACTGTAATAGGTGTGGTCTTATCAAAATTTAAATGTTGAGGTACATACCCTATAATCGGTGGATGCATCTTCTTTTCATAGGCGTGCATTTGGTGCTTAATCTCTCCTGTATAATGCATCTCACCTAATAAAGTTTTAAACAAGGTGGTCTTTCCTGCGCCATTAGGGCCTACAATAGCCGTAATTTCATTGCAGTGAAAATGGACATTGATGGCTTGAAGCAACGTGTTTCCCTCTTTAACTACACTTACATTTTTCATTTCTGTACAACAAAATTTACATTCACTCATGTTCAAATGCCTCTCTGACCGTTTCAATATTTTTTCTCATGCGTACCACATAAGGAAACTCATCTGGTGCAAAAGTTTGGTCCGTACCTGTCACAAGCGCATCTAGCACATAAATACTACAAGGTACTTCCCTTTGAATTGTCTTTAAAATCGCTAAGTCTTGATTTTTCTCTTCGGTAAAAATGACCCTAACGTCCTCTTCCTCCATTTGATGAATCAAGGTTTGAATTTGTTTGGCTGAAGCATTTTCATAGCTGCCTTCTGGAATGTTCTCTACTATTTCTATGCCAAACTCTTGGGCTAAATAATAAAAAGCATCGTGCACCGTCATAGCTTTTTTAGTATCGATGACTTCTAATGCCTGGTGTGCTTCTTCATCTAATGCTTCTAATGCCTCAATATAAGCCCTTGCATTCGCCTCATAAACAGATTGATAAGCTGGGTCTATAGCACTTAGCTGCATAGCAATTTCTTGTACTTGAGCTATCGTTCCTTCAATACTAAGCCATATATGGTCATTCTCATGGTGATGTCCATCTTCTCCATGAATAGGGTCCTCATCCCCATCGTGTGTTTCTTCTAAATGTGCTTGCTCATGATTATGTAAGCCCTCTGCTTCTTCCTCTCCATGTAAGAGTGGTTCTAATTGTTGACTTGCATCAATCACTTGCAAAGTAGGATTTTGCATATAAGCCTTTTCTATAAAAGTCTCGCTGCCTAACCCATTAATAACTAACACATCGGCTTCATAGAGCTTCTTAGTATCTTGTACGGTTAACTGGTAGTCATGTAAGCACCCTACAGTTTGGTCTGCCATATTCAGGAGTTGATGTGGTGTTTCTTTCATCAAGGCACTTGTATGTATATACATAGGATAGAAAGATGTCACAACAGTAAAAGGCTTATGTGCTATTTCTTGTTGGAGCTTGGTTCTCTCATTATATTTGTAAAGAATAAATCCTGTATAAGCAATGACTAAAAGGATAAGGATTGCTGTTTTCTTTTTCATCTTCTTGCCCCTTTCTTCTTGTTAGAACTCTCTTCTATTATAGCTAATTGAGAACAAAAATCAATATAAAAGTTCAGAATCTTTATCATTCTGAACTTTTATGTTTATCTTTCTCGGTAAATATTCACTTGCTTCTGTACTTTGAGTTGCTTATTTCCTGTACAAATACCTAGTTGCCCATTCCCTAACAAATAAGGTAATAAACTAAATTTCTCATCTAGTGCAGAAAGCTTTGTGTCTAAAATTTCTTTTTGTAACTTCAGTAGCGTTTCTGGTTTTGTCCCTCGTAAAATACAACTTTCAATAAAGTTACCCTTTTCAAAAGCATCCCCTACCAAGCTCATTTGACGTTGATACTCAGCAAGTGCATCCAACTTGGCTACTTTCAATGCTTCTTCATTCAAATCTTTGCGAAGGATGTTAGATGCCTCTTGAATCCCCTCCACAGATTCTAAGAAGTTAGGATCTCGGTAAGTGTAAACAATGAGGCTACTTGGATATTTGGCAAACATACTGCTACCATACGCACCATGTTCTGCTCGCAAAACAGGCCTTAAGTACTGATTGGTCATATATGAGGCCATTACATAATCTGATCCTTCGATTAAATCTTCTTCCTTATCGTAACTAAAGACTAAATAGTCTACAGGTGTATTTCTATAATAAATATTTAAAGGTGCATACTTGGTAAAGTCATAGTTTGCTTTGGTCAGCACAGGTAAAGTCTTGCCTTCAAAGTAAGTTTCTAAGCGTTCAAGTTCACTTTCCCTAAAAGTTTTATTACCCTGTATGCCGATCATCATATCTTTTGCATACTCTAGTTGATTCCCCATCTCTTTAATTGCCTTTACATAGTCTACTTCCCCAGATCGTCTCATCTTACGTACCTGTGTATAAAGCGGATAATGTTGTTCAAACAAGTAGCGCTTATAGCCTTTTTGCCCTGAGGCATTCAACCATTTCAAAGTGCCTAGCATATCTTGGCTAAAGTTTTCCTTAAATTGACTTAAGAAAATTTGCAGTTGCTCATCAAACCAATCAACTTCCTTTGCCTGCAAGCTCGCTTTTGCCTGCTCAAGCATAGAGAGGCTGTCAAAGTCTTTGTTACTGAGCATACTCACTTTTAAGTAAGGCGTAACACAGTCACTTCCCACAGCTACCACATCTACATCCATAATGGCTTCAAAAGGTGTCTTCTCTTGAGCTGCCTTCTTCAGAAGTTGGCTATATAAAAACAAATAAGGAAGTTCTTCTTGCTGAATATGTCCTGTAGGAATATATAAACTTACCCCTTTTAGTGGTCCATCATTTTCTGTGAGCACATATTTCATATCATCTTTTTCTACGATTTTATAAGGTGCTGTCTGGTGAATAAGTAAATCCTTAAAGCTTATGTCAGGAAGTGGTAAATGTTTCGTCTCCTTTTGCCAAATGGTCATTTTTTCTAGACGTTCTCCCCAACTTTTATCTTGATCCGCATGACTTGCAAGAGGTGCTTCTTCTTTAGGTAAGAGTTGAATATACATGGATGGACTTCCTAACAAAAGACTTCTGTAGCTTTCAGGCAGTTTGGTAAGTTCATCTATATGGGCTTTATCAGAAAAATAGTAAGCGCCCACTTTGTCATGTGCCCAAGCATCTAAATAAGCCTCTGCAATCTCTATGCCTCTAGTAGGGGATAAATCTTCACTACATGCAACTAATTGATTTTTAGCTATAATGTTGCGCTCTGTTTCTTGGTCTATTTTCTTTGTAGCAAGACTTTCTAATACTTTTTCTAAAAGAACCTTTTCAGACGCCATATTCTCCTTTGTCACATTACCTATAACTATGGAATAAGAAGGATACTTCACATAGCTATCCTTAATCACTTGGACATTCGTAAGCCCTTGTCTTTTGAGTGTCTTCATAAAGTAAGATTGTTCATCCACTAAGTAGGTGCTTACCCATAAGTCCATTTCAAGCATTTCATTACTTGTTAAATCTTTTTCTACAACAAAACTTTTGATTAAATAGCCGTTTGTTCCACTTTCATTAAAATAAAGGGTTTTTTCTTTACTAACTACATCCGGTTTAACATTGACATCAATCTGTTTATCAGAAAGGGGAATATCTTGGAATGCCTCATCAATTAAACCAAGTACATGCCCAATAGGCAAGTCACCATACAAGATGATCATCATATTACTTGGGTAGTAGTAGCCTTTGTACGTCTCAATAAATTTTTCATAAGAAAGCTCTGGAATAGAGTCTGGATTTCCGCCACTATCATTTGCATAATGGGTCCCTTCATAGAGGCCTTGACGTATCGCACGAAAAACCTGTCTATTTCTATCCCCGTTGGCCCCCTTCATTTCATTATAGACAACCCCCCCATACTGTTTAGTGAGTGGATTGTAATGAAAGGCTTCTTCATAAAAGCTAGAAGGATTGACGGTCATATTAGGGTTTAAAATGCAGTCTAGATAGATAGAAAGTAATGTATCAAAGCATGCATCATGGGATGTTGCAAAGGGAAAAACCGTCATATCTGAACTGGTCATGGCATTCATAAATAAATTAGGGTACTTACTACTTGCATCAAAAAACAAAGTAGAAGAGGGATACTTCTTAGAACCTGTAAAAAGGGTATGTTCAATAATGTGATTGACTCCTGTGTTGTCTGTTGTTGGTGTTTTCACACCGAGGGTAAAACTCTTATTAGTGTCTTTATTTTCAATCCATACGACATTTAGCCCACTGCCTATATGCTTATATTCGTGAATGATTTCTGCTCCACACTTTGTTTCACCCGATTGCACAAAAGCATTAGGCTTTGCACTTACTCCAATGATACTCAAGATGAAAACTATGCAGATAACGTACACATTCCATCTTATTTTTTTCTTTTGCATACTGCTCAACTCCTTAGGTTCTTACTTGTTGTCTTACTTCATAGTTTATGCAACTTTTAATCATTCATACTCTCTTCGTGGATTTCACTCTAGCGCATCGGACTTAGATAGTCTATAATGCAAGTAAAGACTATCTAAGGATGTGATTACATGAATTTTCGTATACAGAATGACTATTTAACTGCAATCATTAAAGATACTGGTGCTGAGCTTGTAGAGCTTGTAGACCAAGATCATGTGCAATATATTTGGACGGCCGATGCTACATATTGGAGCAGACATACCCCTATTCTCTTCCCTTTAGTTGGAAAAGTGACAAATAATTGCTATACAGTAGGAGATGCCCAGTATAAGGTTGGTCAACATGGTTTTGCCCGTGACTGCAATTTTGAAGTAAGCCATCAAACAGCTTCTGAAATCACTTTTATGCTTCGTAGTGATGACAAAACACGTGCGCTTTTCCCCTTTGATTTCACTTTAAAAGTAACTTATACCCTTCATAATCAAACATTAGCCATTGGCTATGAAGTTATAAACGAGGATACACAAGAAATGTTCTTCAAAATTGGTGCACATCCAGGCTTTAGATGCCCTCTCTTTGAAGATGAGACTATGGAAGACTATACCCTTACTTTTGACAAAGAAGAAGAAGTAACTTTCATGCCACTTACACCAGAAGGCTACTTCAAACGTGCTACTGAAAAATGTATTACCACACCACTTGCCCTTTCAAATGCACTCTTTGCCAAGGATGCACTTGTCTATGGAGATTTCACAAGTAAATCAGTGACCCTTTCTAGTAAAAAACACAATAAACAAGTTGAAGTAGGCTTTGACGGCTTCCCATTCTTAGGTATCTGGTCTCCGCTTTCACCTTCTCCATTTGTGTGTATTGAGCCTTGGTATGGTCATGCAGACTATGAAGACGAAGCAAGTACATGGACAACTAAGACTGATCTAAATCACCTTATGCCTCATGAAACTTTTACTTGTACCCATACAATTACGATCAAATAAGGACGGCTTCTGGCTGTCCTTATTTTTATGTTTATTCATAGTTTAGTCAAACCGTATCATATATTATAGTTAGTAACTCATGCAATTACCCAAAGGAGGTATATGATGCGAAACTTTCGTTATCCCCCTGTTCTTTCTAGACAATCCACTGGCACTTTAATCGTAGATGTTACCACAGATCCAGCCCTTACAGCTTTGCGCCCCCTATCTGATGTGCAAGTCACTGTAAGACGACAAAATCCTAATGGTGGCCAATCTACTATTGCACAACTTACAACAAACGCTAACGGGCAAACCCCTGTACTCACACTTGATGCACCACCTGACGCACTTACTCAAACACCTGAGGCTACCCAAACCCCCTATTCTCCTTACATTGTGGAAGTAAGTGCCGAGAACTACCTTCCTACTATTGTCAATGGCACACAGATTTTTTCTAACATCCGTTCCATTCAACCCATTCGACTCATCAGCAGTGAACCTACACCTTTTGCTTCTAGATCTTCTAGAGTTTCCAAGCTCTCACGTCAACAAGTGGATGAAATCTCTATTGGACCCCCTACACTTTACGGTGACTATGCCCCAAAAATCCCAGAGTCGTCTATTAAAGATACTACTTCTCCCGGATTTGTCGTGCTCCCTGCCGTTGTTGTCCCAGAATTTATTATCGTTCATGCTGGAACGCCTAACAACAACACTGCCCCTAACTACACCGTTCCTTTCAAAGATTACATCAAAAATGTAGCTTCCTCTGAGATTTATCCTACCTGGCCAACAGAAACCATCCGTGCCAACATTGTCGCCATCATCTCCTTTACGCTTAACCGTGTCTACACCGAATGGTACCGTAATAAAGGAAAAAACTTCACCATTACCAACTCTACAGCCTTCGACCATGCTTTCTTCTTCGGTCGCGACATCTTTGATACTATTTCTTTAGAAGTAGACCAAATTTTTGATACTTATGTGAAGCGCTCAGGTGTAGAGCAACCTCTACTTACCCAGTACTGTGACGGGGCAAAGTCCACCTGTCCAAACTGGATGACACAATGGGGCAGTAAAGCCCTTGGAGATGAAGGGCGTACGTATGAGGAAATCTTACGCTTTTACTATGGCCAAGACATCTCCTTCCCAGGTGCCCCCGTTGTATCTGGTGCCCCTGAGTCCTTCCCTGGAACCCCACTCAAATTAGGTTCTAGTGGACCTCCTGTTCGAACCATTCAAGAACAACTTAACCGTATTTCTAACAACTACCCACTTATTCCTAAAGTACGTACAACCGGAGAATTTGATGCAGCTACTGAAGAATCTGTCAAAACATTTCAACGTATTTTCCACCTCACCCCAGATGGTATCGTAGGCAAAAATACCTGGTACAAAATTTCTGAAATCTATGTCGCTGTTACTAAAATCGCAGAACTTTTGTCTTAAAACTTAAAATGGGTATAAATCTATTCGATAACCTACTTAAATAACCCTCCTAGAAAGACTCGGAGGGTTTACTTTTTCCCTAGAATTTAGCATAATAGAATGTATTACAAATGCAAAAGGGGTACCATTATGAGTATACTATTTGATCAAACCATTATTCATCTGTTAGACCTAAGTCATGATATACCTATTTTATCATCTCAACCACTTACACTAAACGATGAAATTGAAGCTTATATTACAACCTATTTAACCGATTTATATGATAGCCACAGTGTTTCTCATGCAATTTTTGAAGAGACTTCTCCTTGGGGAGAAACCATTCGTGCAGGTATACCTGACTTCTACAGTTTTTCTTGTGAGCTCGCACGCCAATTCTATGCTTATATGCAAACCTTGGAGAACATCCCAAACGGCGATTTAGTCATTACTAAATTCAAACGTGACCAAATCCCCTTTGTAGCCTTCTTCAAGCTTAACTACAAAGAAGCCTACACCCATATCGTAGACCAGAATGCTACAGGACCAGTCAATCAAATCATCAAGCATAAGACTATTTTCCCAGATACTTCAAGCAAGATTCAAGAAGCTGCCATTATTAATCTAGAAACTTATGAAATCTCCCTATTAGATGGACACAAAGAACATTATTTACACAACCTCTTAGGTACCACTACACCTTTGTCTACTAAGCAAAAAATCAAATTAGTTGAACAAGTCATTACTGGTGCCATTGAAGAAAACTTCGACAACAAGCTAGAGGCACTTTCCTTTGCCAAAAGCAACTTAGCTAAAAGTATTGACCACACCAGCAGCATCCGCGTCAACGAAGTACTAGACGAAACCTTTGCCGACCATGATCAAGTCAAGGAAGCCTGCCGTACTATTTTTGACGAGCAAGGCATTACAGAAGAAGCCATTGAGATCCCTCATGCAGAAAAAGTGGGTAAGAAGTACACCTCTCACAAAATCAAAACAAATACAGGCATTGAGCTTAAGCTTCCAACAGAAATGCTCAATGACCCCAATAAAATTGAATTTGTGAACAACCCAGATGGCACCCTCTCTATTATTTTGAAGAACATCGGTTCAGTCATCAACAAATAACTTTGATAATTAACTCCTTCCTAAAAGCACATCATTTATCTATAAAATAGTCAAAGGGCTATGAAACGCGTTTAAAATCTCTCGTTTCATAGCCCTTTTATTCATAATAACTTATGCTTGTTTATTAAGATGTGCTTCTTCTATTCTGTACGAATCGCTGAAAGTGCTGAAAGTCCCATAGCACGACGTGCTGGGAAGTAGCCTGAAATCAGCCCAATAACTGTAGAAAATACTAAAGCCGCTAGAGCAAGCCAAGGTGGAATAATAGAAACATTCGTTCCACCACTTCCTAGCATAGAGAACATTTCTCCCGCTATTTGTGGCCCAAACTTATTGAGTATATAGGAGAGCATATAAGAGAAGCATACCCCTACAGCTCCACCTAATGCCCCAATAAGGAGTGCCTCTACTAAGAACATTTTTTTTATGTCTGTTAGCTTGGCACCGATTACTTTCATAACACCTATTTCTTTTGTACGTTCATAGATAGACATCATCATGGTATTGGTAATCCCAATAGCTGCAACGATAAGAGAAATAGCCCCAATCCCACCAAGCATAATTTGAATACTATTTGAAGCTTTCTTCATCTCATTCAAATATTCCATTGGACTATAAGCACGGTATCCTGCATCATTTAAGGCTTGTTGTACGCTTAAAACGTGATCTTCATCCGCTACTTTAACGCGCACATTTTGATACTTGTTTTTATCCTGATAACGATCATTTTGAGGTGCTTCACCTTGAAGCTTCTTATTGTAACGTTCTTGCTCTTCTTGAATATTTTCAAAAAGCTCTACTGGTATTACACAAGAATAACTATTCTCCCAATCTTCTTCACCAAATAGTCCTGCCACTGTTACTTTAGATGGCTTTGGAATTTCGATTTGATTGCCATCTTGGTCTGATTGAGGCTCTTGGTTATCCCAGGTGTATTGACCAATATCAATTTTCACAACATCTTCGCCTACTACAAATTCCATAGGTGGTGGTGGGCTACGCCAATTAATCTCTTGTCCTCTTTTTACAAACTGACGCATAATGTCTGTACCTAGTAGAATACTACTGTCATCTTCTGGCCCAAACAGATTCCCTTCAGCTACTTTGTAGCCTAGCACATTCATTTCTTCTGCTGATAATCCACGTATTTCTACTGGCCAACTTGTACGGTACTTCCCAAACTCTAAAGTCGCATTCAAACTTCTGATAGGAATAGCCATTTCTACGCCTTCCATCTTTTGCATGGCTTGTACCGCCTTATCATCTAGTTTAGGCGCTTTGGGATCTTCCCAAGTATTAGGATTTACTTCTATAATCGTCAAAGACTGCATCCCTTGTAGTTGTTCTTTAAAGTTTGCATCCATTGCAATCCCAAGAGAAAGCATTAAGATAATAGAGCTTGCCCCAATGACAACCCCTAAAATAGTGAGGAACGTACGAAGTTTACGCCGCCATAAACTTCGCACACTCATCATAATAAGATCATTAATCCTCATCTAAATCCATCTCTTCTAGCTTACGTTGACGTTTTTTCATCACAAACGCTGTGATGCCTGCGGCAATTCCCATTCCAAATACCATTCCAAGTAGAATTGGCCATTTCGCTGATTTTTCTTCTTCCATAGGAGGTAACATGTCATCTGGCATAGGTTCAAGGCCTTCATCTGGCATACTCTCCATAACATCCATTTGGAATTCATGACTGTACGTTTGAAGTTGTCCTGTTACATCCTCATATTCAATTTCAATTTGTCCTGTTAAGGCTCCACCTTGAAGTGGAATAATGGTTGGCATATAAGTCTTGGAACTTCCTTTTTCTAAAGCACCGATAATCATGGTGTTATCTTGTACTTCAAAGCCTTCTCCAACTGTTTTAATACGTACATTACTAATACTTGTCTTCCCTGTATTATAAATCGTTGCAGTAAGCTCTGTAGGCATGCCTACTTCTACATATTCAATTTGCACTTCTGCCACTTCAAGCTTTGTCACTTGTTCAACTGGGATTCCAAAGTGCTCTGTAGCTGTAATCGCTTCACCATTTTCGTCTTCATATTCCATTTCTAGTGTAATGTCATAAGTTTTAGGTTTTGCACTTGGAATGGTGTAAAGACGAATATTTTTAACATCTATTTGCCCCGGTACCAGTTCACTTATGAAGAAGGTATTACTTGCGTTCACAGGTGTAAATACGCTACCTGTATCATTTTCACCTTGTTCTTTAATCGTTAAATTGGCTTTTAAGTTTTTAACTGTTTTATTTTGGTGGGTATTTAAGAATCCAATTTCAAGGTCAAACTCTTCACCTGCTTTAACAACAACGGGGTTCGAGCTATATGTTCCAACGATTACTTTTGGCTTACCTTTGCCCTTTTCTTCTTCTGTTTCTTCTGGATTGTCAATGGAAACTGTTGCATATTGTTTGATTGCAACTTCTTTTCCATTTAAAGTGTACTCTGCTATAATCTCAATCGGATAAGTTCCTGTGACAACACCTTGTGTCGCTACAAAGTCTACTGTGTAGTTTTTAGTTTGTCCCTTTGCAAGCTTAGGTTCAATAAACATGCTTTTAGATTTTGACACAATACCCTCTGAACTTTTAACGCTAATTTTAACATTTTTTGCTTCATCTGGTGTGGTTACTTTGAAACCAATACGAAAGTTATCTCCAACCTTTTTAAGACCTTGTGGCTCAGATGTAGTTAAGATTTCCAACTCTTTTTGAGCAACACTTCCCTTAGTACTTAAGTAGATAAATTGACTACTTGTCTGAGTTTCACCTAAGTCATCTATGTAACTTAACTTCATCTCAACAGGTAAGTTGAAACTACTTGTATCACTTACAACTAAGCTCACTGGAACGGTTTGTGTTTTGTTACTATCAATATTTTCTATGTACTTCACGTTACTGCCATCTGTTACAAATACTTTTTCATTTGGAACGATTTCAAGCTTTACGTTTTTTGCTGCCACATGGCCTACATTTTTGATAGCTACTTGAATAGACTTGGCTACATTTTCCTCAAAAGCTGATGTGTTACTTACAGCTACTTCAAGGGCTGGTGGCATAAAGTTGCTATCTACTTTAAGCTTTATGATATGTTCTTTCCCCTCAATATCTACAACCATTTCGTGCATACCACGTGCGATATCTTTATCAATATCAAGGGTTACGTAGTAGTCCTTCTTCTCCCCTTTCTCCATAGATGAAAGTGAAATCTCTTTTTTCTTTAAAGTAATGCCTTTTGCAGAATTCGAGTCTTTAATCTTCAACTTCATTTTTCCTGACTCTACATAGGCTTTGCTGTCATTTTTTACGGTTAAAGTAATTTGTTGTGTTTCACCTGCTACAACATTGATGGTGCTTTGAGCTATAGTCAGTCCTTCTGAAGCACTAATTGCTGAACTTGCGTTGGTTAATGGAATTTCAACGCTTGCTGGACCATTGTTCATACCTTCATAGCCTATTTCAGCTTTAACAGATTTCCCATTTCCATTATAGACTAAGTCCATAATGATGATTGTTCCATCTCCATTCATTTGAACAGCCTTTTTATCTACACTGTCTGTAGTTCCTCCTGAAAGTTCAATATACTGAATGAAATCTCTTAGTTCTTTTGTTGTGTTTGCCGTTACTGCTTTAATATAGACATTAAATGTATCGCCTTTTTCTAATGTTTTAGTCACTTCATTAGCTGTAAGTGTTAAAGCTGGTGCTGTTTCTTGATTTACTTCAGCCGCCCATACATTTCCTCCTGTTGGGTAGATACATGCCGATGCTATCACACCTGCCATCAATAAACTTGCAAATTTACTCTTTCCTCTCATAGATAACTTCCCTCTCTTTCTCTTTTTTCACTTCAATCTTATGGATATTTCCATCAATTACTGTGATAATTCTATTGGCATAGTCTGCAATTTCTGGGTCATGGGATACAATAATTAAAGTCTGATTGTATTTCTTAGCAATGTCACGAATCATATCCATAACTTCTATTGTTGTATGCGTATCTAAGTTTCCTGTTGGCTCATCGGCAAACAGGATTGTCGGGCGATTGACAAAGGCACGGGCTATACTTACCCTCTGCTGTTGCCCACCACTCATCTCCTTGGGTTTATGGTTAAGACGCTTTTCTAACCCAACTGCTTTTAGCATTTCTTTTGCACGCTTGTCCCGCTTTACTTTAGGCATCCCTTGAAAAATGAGGGGTAAAGATACATTTTCTAATGCGGTTAAAGATGGAATCAAATTGTATGACTGGAACACAAAACCAATATATTTTTGTCTAAACGTGGCAAGTTGTGTCTCATTGAGCAAATCTACACGTTTGTTTTTTATTTTAATTGTACCACGGGTTGGTTTTTCAAGCCCTGCTAGCATATTTAGCAACGTAGATTTTCCTGACCCTGATGTTCCAAATAAACAGCAGATTTCCCCTTCTTCTATTTCAAGATTAATATTGTCTAAGGCTACAATCTTTTCCTTACCCATACTATAAATTTTTCTTAAGCCTTGCACTTCTATTATTTTACTCAAGTTATCCCTCCTTCTTGTTTAATTAATCACAATACTTAAAGTATATTATAAATATTTATATATTGCTATGAAAAGACCCAAATCTTAACATTTCATTTATATGTAAAAAGGTTATACCTCTTATTAGACGTACAACCTCTTCATTAAGTTTCATTTTCTCGTTTTATTTTTATTAAACAAAGCTAGACCGCCTAGCCATATCTAAGCTATTTTTCAAGCAAAGTTTACCATATCCCCAACTTGGGTCTGGAAAAACAACATCATCTATATCCCTTGCTGCACCACGAAGCAAGTACGTACGCACACTTTCTCCATAGAGGAAGGGGTTATTATGATTTACAATGCCCCACTGCATCATCAAAGCTACCGAACCTGTTACATGCGGCGTCGCCATACTTGTGCCCGAGAGTGCTTGATAGCCCCCTGTATAACTAGCTGCTGTAATGTCTACACCTGGTGCCACCAAGTCTGGCTTAATCTTTACAGGCGGCCTCGTATACCCCCTTCCAGAAAAGGGTGCTATTTGATTGGTTATACTGTTATATGCCCCTACAGTAATCACGTAGTCTGAGGTAGAAGGTGTAGTCAGCGTTAGATCCGGTGTATTATTTAAGAAGAAAGTATCACTCCCTGAAGCAGCAATGGTCTCTCCCCAGATGTTAAAAGTTCCATCTACCACACTCTCCCCAATCACCCTGAGTTGCCACAATCCTGGCATAATATTACCACCTTCTAAGCCAACCATATAAACGCCAAACTCAATATTTCCATTAAGTGGTGAGGGTCCCGCAAAAGCTGGATATACAGTACTATTTCCAAGCACATAATGCTTCACAGGTGTCGTGTAAGTAATTCTAGATGTCCGTCTCCCATCAGGTGCGACAAACTCAAAGGCTAGCTGGTCGACAGAGTTTTGCCATACAGAAAAGTTATATGTCTTTTTGTTTGTTCCCATTTGAAATTCTACACTTTGCACTTCTCCTTGTGCAACTGTTTTACTGACATGATTACGAGAAAGCCCTTCATTTCCAGCCCCTACAAGGATATTGTTTTTCCATTCTTGAGCCGCATCATTTAAATAAATTTCAATGAGTGCACTTCCGTTATGAGGACCTTCGTTCATCCCTAAACTTAAATTAATGGCAACAGGTCTATTTAACACCCTTGCCTTTTCCAATACATAGCGCACCCCAAGCATAATATCTGCTGTTCTTACCAAATTGCTTATTGCAGGATTCCCTAGCTTCACAATCACAAACTCTGCCTCTGGCGCCACACCTATAATTCTTTCTCCTGAGGCTCGCCCGTTTCCACCTGCTATACCTGCCACATGGGTGCCATGCCCTAATGTATCTTGGCTAGGTACAATACGTAACCGCTCAGCTTGTGTAGGTGCTTTAAGCGCCTCATTAATTTGTGCTTGACTATACTCACTGCCTTCTAAGTATCCCGCGGGCGGATGGCCTCCTATAGACTGGTCCCATATACTCGTAATACGTGTTGTACCATCAGCATTTCTAAAGTCTGGATGGGCATAGTTAATCCCTGAGTCTACAATGCCTAGTAATACGCCTTTCCCTTTCAGCTGATAAGGCAAGTTATTTTGAACCGTATTAATACAACTTGCTTTTAAACTTTGGGTCAAATTATAATAAAAGTCTTTGGGTGCTTCCATATATTCTATTTCTGGATAATTCAGGAGATCTTTTGCCCGCTCTAAAGGAATAACAATAATGGCTATTTGGTCATTAATTCGTTGTACTAAAGCGCCTTCTTGCCGTACTACAGCTTCAATATCTCCGTGGTACTTGACGATAAGCCTTTGGTCTCTATTGGCAAGGAGTTGACCTTTATCTTCATCCGCTATATTAAAGAGAATGTTCAGCTCGGCGTCTGTCTTTGTCTCCATTTTTTACTCCTTCCTATTCATTGTAAATTCTCTCCAGGGCATCTAGCACACTTGTTATGCATAAAATACCATACCCATACGCTTGATTTGGAAATGCTCCAAATTGCATAGGCCTTTTAGCATATTTAATAACTAGTCCTTTTAAAGCTTCTCCATACAAGTAGCTCTCTGGTTTGACACGCAATCCATATTCTATAAATAAGGCATATGCACCACATACAAAGGCACCTGCTATACTACTGCCTGAATAAGAAGTATACTTATCTATAGTCCCTGCTTGAGGTACTATCAGATTAAGTCCTGGCGCTGCTATATCTGGTTTTACACGTTCATCCGCTGTATAGCCTCTGCCCGAAGCATTCACAGTCTGTAGTGTACGTCCATTAATTGTACTGACACTGGTAATAAGAAAGCCTGTAGATGGAATCGTCAATGTTGTAAAAGGGTCTGGTTCTAAAAATCGAGTAGGTCTTAAAATAGGATTGGTTACTGTTGCCCAAACATTATACCCTCCATCTACAATCTGGTTAGGTATCATACGTATTGTCCATATGCCTGGATCTACTGTATCTACTCCATAACCTTCTAATAAAATGACCAGTTCTTGTGTCCTTGCACTAAATGGCTGTATAGACACATTAATAAGTACTGAAGTATTTCCAAATACATAAGCCACATTGTTAATGCGGTCTTCTAAAACATCTGTTTTCTCTCCATTTGGGGCAATAATGACAAAAGACATGTCATCCACATAATTCTTATATAAATTTGCTGTATAAAATTTTTGATCGGGCTCTATAGCGATTTGTATATCTTTTGCTTGACCTGGCTGAACAACGCCACTTGTATGTCTTTCCTTATTCGCCTCATTCCCCGTACCTACCGTCATATTACTTGGCCATACTAAGGTCATCTGATCGATAAATACTTCCAAATTGCTATAGCCTATATGGGCACCCTCATTAAGCCCTACACCAAGCAATAAACTTAAAGGTTTATTCAGTCGCCCAGCCTCTGATAATGCAAAGGCAATACCTCTCATCACATCTGCATTAGTGGGGCCTCTAAAATCCTCTAAAGTCGTTCCTTTACTCTTCATTTTTACAACGAGTAAATCAGCATTAGGCGCTATTCCCTTATTTTGCCCTCCTGATCCATTACCATTTCCAGCAGCTATACCTGCCACAGCGGTTCCATGTCCCAAAATATCTACACTAGGAACAATTTCCAAACGCTTTTCCAAAGTATCTTGTCTAAGTGCTTCATCGATTTGTTCTTGGGTAAAATAAGCCCCTCCTATATGCCCTTTAGGCGGTGTTCCTTGAATGCTCTGATCCCATAAAGATAAAATTCTCGTACTCCCGTCTTTATTTCTAAAGTCTACATGACTATAGTCTATACCTGAATCAATCACAGCGACCAAAACGCCTTTTCCTGATGCATTATAGCTTTGGGGCGCGTAGATACTTGCTGGTGCACAGACTGCATTAGAATTTTCTACTGCAATGTATTGCATAGCTCTTGGGAGTTCAACATAAAAGATAGTATTTTCATCAGATAGTGCGCCTATCAAATTTTTATCAATTGTAATAATAGCAAAACGGTCATTCATCTCCTCATAAGTAAAAGGAATTTTTGCGCTTATCTCTGAAAGTTGCTGATAGTATTGTATAATAAGCAACCATTCTCGCTCCGCAATATTTTGTCCTGTAATTTGTTCAAAAACTGCTATCGAAGTATAGGATTCATAAATGAGTGCAAGTTGTAATAATGGACTTAATTTATTAAGATTCATAATACCTCCCTATACAAGTATCAGACTATTTTGGAAGTCTAACTTCCCATAACCTTCTATATTATTGGGGTAAGTTTGATTTGGACTACGTCTAGCACCTCGAATTAATACAGTCTTTGCTATGCGAGTATTAATAGGAAATAAATTATTTTTTATGACTGCCCATTCTAAAAGCAAGGCACAAGCTGAAGTCGTGACTGCCGTAGCTACTCCTGTTCCACTATATCGACTATAGCCTCCAGACAAATTAGGTGCGAGTACATTGACCCCTGGCGCAACTAGACTGGGTAAAGTAACCATATTTCTTGTAGGCCCTCTACTTGAGCCTGCATAAATGCTTTGATCCATTCCATTATAGGCTCCCATCACAATAGTTTCATAGGCATTCCCAGGTGTTGTAATGGTCATACCCACATCGGGCTGTAAAAACCTTGTATCTTTACCTACGAATCCTGCTCGTGGTAACCAGACATTGTACTCCCCTGAAACTACACTTTCCCCGTAAACTGTAATGGTCCAAATGCCAGGGGTTGGTGTAGTCAGTCTAAACCTTATACTTTGGTCCCCTGATGTCACATCAGATGCAATATACTGCACTTCTAATTTAACATTTTCCAAAGGAAAGGTATATTCTTGCACCCGAATATTGTTATTCGGAATCTTGCCTGTATTGCCACCTAAAGGTGTTTTCACAGAAACTGTCAATTTATCCGGTGCAGTTGCCCATAGGTACATGATAAACCCCTTTTCATCTGCACCTACATTAACCTCAAACAAACTTGTTCCGCCTTGTAGAACCTTTCCACTGTAGTGATGTCCTTGATTCACTTCATTTCCTGCTGAGACTACAAAAATAACATTTTCAAACGTACTGCTTTCTTGCAAATAGCGTTCACTGACTGTATCCCCCTCATGCCCACCTTGATTGCTTCCGAGCGCTGTACAAATCACAATAGGTTTATCCTGCTCTTTGGCTAATGTAAGCAAATAGTTAATGCCTGTTAAGTAGTCATCATCTTGATATGCTACAGCGCCATCTTTAATAAGATATAAGTCTCTTAAATACTGTTTTGCAGGCTTTAGCTTTACCACTGCAAGCGTAGCATCCGGTGCTCCACCTACATACCCGCCAGGCACACCTCTTTCATTACCTGCTGCAATAGCCGCAAGCATAGTCCCATGTCCATTCTCATCTGTACTTGGCACAACACTTAAAGGGTCCTTTGATTTCAAAGCTTCATTGATTTGTTCTTCCGTATAAATGGTCCCATAATCATATTCAGGTCCTCCTGATCCCTCTATACTCTGATCCCAAATGTTTATAATACGTGTTGTGTTGTCTTCGTATGTAAAAAGAGGATTTGTATATTGAATCCCTGTATCTACAAATCCTATAAGTACGCCAGTTCCTCGCAACTCGCCAAATGGATAAGTATGAAACGTAGAAATATTACTTTGTTCTATCGCATCTATAGCATTCAATCCTAACAAAATAGGTAAATAAATAGAACCCACTGATTTTTCTAACCCCTCAAATTCTAACTCTGCTCCCTCTGGAACACTTACGATAATCAATCTAGAACTTATAGGGGCAAAAATTAAGCTTGGATAAAGTTTTTTGTATTCTTCTAATCGAATAGGGGTTTCAATTAAATAATCTTTATACTCCGCCATCTCTTCACCTCACCTTACAAAGCAAAAACTGCCTCAAAGCTTTAAGATTAAAACTTCTAGGCAGTCTCAAGTGCTATCTCTTATTATTCATATGAATAAACTTAAGATTTTATTATTTAATTCAATAAGTTTGTCAGCCATTCTAGCACATCTTCTTGTACTTTTTTCACTTCCTCATCCAAGTCATGCAAAAGGTCATGCATACATCCCTTGTACTCCTTGACCACTTTATCTTGAAAAGGAATCTGACCTACAATATCTCGGTTGCGAGTAATAGGGATTACACGATCTTCAGTCCCTAGCAAAAAGAGACAAGGCACCTCATACTCTTTGGCATGGCACTTGGCATAGTCTACACCAATCCTTAAAAATTGGTCCATAAAGCGCATGGTGGCAAAAGAATTGCATACCTTATCTTCCTTAAAGGCTTCCACATATACCTCATTACGTGTTGCCAAGCTTTCCCCTACTCGGTGTAACTTCACATCTCCTGCCACATAGCCCAAACCTTCATAAAAAGCTGTTGGCAAGTTTTTCATCCCTACCGGAACGCCTAATGCGGGTGAGGCTAAAATTTGACCACTTACACTGTCCTTATATTTTAATCCATAAATAAAGCTAATAAGACCTCCCATAGAGTGTCCATAAGTCACAATCGGTTTATGATAAGTACGTTTTAAGCTTTGAATAAGGACTTGAAGATCTTCTACAAAATCAAAAAAATCTTCAATATCCCCTTTTTGTCCTTCTGAAAAGCCATTACCTCTATGGTCAATAATGCATACCCCATAGTTATGACTAACAAGGAATTTAGCAAAATCTATATATCGCCCTGAATGCTCCATAAATCCATGTGCAATCACCAAAATTGCCTTACAGTTTGCTGGAATATCTCTTCTACAAAATATTTTCACATCATCTTTCCCATAAAAATAGCTTTCCATGAGGTTCATCTTTTCACCCTTTACCTACCATAATCTCTTAATATACCATCTATTCTTTTACTTGCATCTGACTTTGAAAAGCTTTCAATTGGTTTTTCTAGCTCTATTTTATGTGCTTTGCACAAATTTAATAAGTAATTTTTTTGTTTTGCAGTAATTGGTGAATGCTTTGGCATTTTCCAATCATTTACTTTAGGTATAAAAAACTGTGGGGCTTCATCTTTAAATCCTGCTTCTAAATGTGTTAAAAGCTCATAGGTTGCATACGCATCATCATAAGCACGATGTGCATGCACCAAATCTATTTGATAATGTGTGCATAAATCTCCAAGTCTACGACTTGGAAGGTCTGCAAGCACTTGTCTTGAAATCATCAATGTATCTACCGTCATATGCTCAAAGCTTAAACCGAGTCGCTCAGCCTTTACTTTTAACATACGGTAATCAAACAAATCAATGTTATGCCCTACTAAAGGTAGATCCTGACAAAATGCAATAAACGCTGGCATCACCTCTTCAATAGGTGCAGCATCTTGTACCATTTCATTAGTAATCCCTGTAATTGATGTAATATATTCTGAAATCAGCTCATTGGGCTTTACAAGTGTACTAAACTTTTCTTTTGGTCTTCCATCTTCTACATAGACAGCACCAATTTCAATAATATCACTTTCAAGTGGTTTAGTTCCTGTTGTCTCTATATCTAAAACAATGTAGTTTTTCATCCATTTCTCCTTCTTAAGTCAGTTCTTAGTCTATTTTACTCTATTTTTAAGAGAATGCAAATTGAAAATATCATCGTCATTTACTACCAAATTTTATCATCCTAATTTGTACAACTATTTTTTATTTATTGTCATTGACAAAAATGCAAAAATGCACTTAGTTGTCAATTTCACATGTGCAATATATAGTATATAGTATATACAAAGACCATATATATAGTACAGAATACAGTCTTATAGGAAACAAATCCAAGGGGGATTATCATGGCGTATTACGTAATTAAGAGAGATGGACGTAAAACCATTTATTGTAGTGAAAAAATTAAAAATGCGATTAAAAGATCTGCTTCAGATTTAGACTTAGTCCTTAATGTGGACCATGTAACAGAAGAAGTAGAAAAGCGTATTCATGATTCAAACTTTTATGAAATTACGGTAGAACAAATTCAAGATCTTATCGAGCAAACTTTAGATGCGCTTGGACTTGGTGCTGTAAAAAATACATATGCCAACTATCGTAAGGAACGTACCCGTATTCGTGATTTAAAATCAGAACTTATGGACACAGTCCACGCTATAGGTATTGAAACTGATCGGGACAATGCCAATGTGGGTAATAACTTCTCATCTAAATTATTACGTATTGCTAGTGAAACCAACAAATGGCACAACTTATCGACTATGCCAAAGCATTTAGCTAAACTCCATGAACTTGGTGATTTGTACTACCATGACTTAGATAGCTATAACCTAACGACCAACTGCCTCCATATCGATACTGGTGCTATGTTTGAACAAGGATTTAACACTGGATATGGGACTATAAAAAAACCAAAACGTATTGAAACAGCGGCTGAACTAAGCTGTATTTTATTGCAATCTTCACAAAATGATATGTTTGGTGGCCAATCTCATGTCAACTTTGACAATGATCTGGCACCTTATGTTGGCTATACCCGTGATGAGATTTTAGCAGAATATGCCCCACTTCAAGAAGTGATGGATGCGAACGATTTCCATACATTTATACACGATAAATTAACAACACGTATTCACCAAGCGATGCAAGGGATTGTATATAATTTAAATACCATGCACTCTAGAGCTGGCTCACAGGTTCCTTTTAGTAGCTTAAATATCGGCATTCCTGAAACACAAGATGCTGCACTTGTCTGCGAAGCTTTTCTGCTAGAATATGAAAAGGGTCTTGGAAAAAATGAACAACCTATTTTTCCAAATATTATTTTCCGTGTAAAAAAAGGGGTAAACAGAGAAAAAACAGACCCTTACTACTACCTATTTAAATTAGCAACAAGGGTAGCTGCTTCTCGTATGAATCCTACCTTTATGAATATCGATGCAGACTTCAACCTTCATTATTACGAAAAGGGTATTCTTCCCGCTACAATGGGCTGCCGTACCTATGTCTGTGCCAACATCAACGGCCCAGAAGGTCCTGCTCGCCGTGGGAACAATGCACCTACCACTATCAACTTACCACGTCTTGGCATTTTGGCAAACAAAGACTTAGACCGCTTCTGGAAACTCTTAGATGAGCGCCTCCATCAAGCAAAAGAATCTTTGATGCATCGTTATGACATTTTGAAATTTCTTAAAGTAAAGGATTTACCGTTTGTAGCCGGCCAAGGTCTGATGCTCGGCTCTGAAGGCTTATCTCCAAACGACTCCATCGACCCTATTCTTAAAAACGGAACATGGTCCATTGGCTTTATTGGTCTTGCAGAAACATTGATTGCACTTGTTGGTAGCCATCACGGTCAAAGTGATGAAGCCCGTGAACTGGGCTATCGCATTGTACAACACATCCGTGACTTTACTGATAAGACCACCCAAGATACACGTCTTAACTGGAGTTGCTATGCCACACCTGCTGAAGGTCTAAGTGGTCGCTTCCTAGTGCAAGACCAGACACGTTTTGGCCAGATTCCTGGTGTTACTGACAAAGATTACTATACCAACAGCTTCCACATTCCAGTGGACTATCCTGTTTCCATTATAGATAAAATTCAAATTGAGGGACCTTTCCATCAAATGTGTAACGCAGGACACATTAGTTACATTGAAGTTGATGGCTACCCTAGTGCTGAAACCATTGAAAAAATTGTTTACTATGCTTATGCTCATTCCAACATTAGCTACATCGGCATCAACTTCCACCTACGCTACTGCAAAAACTGCGGAAAGATGATTAATGATGGTGTCAAAGCTTGTCCAGAATGTGGCAGTATGGACATTCAAGGTATCAGCCGTGTTACAGGTTACTTAAGCTTAGATGAACGCTTTGGCTCTGGTAAATCTGCTGAACGCCATGACCGTGTAGCCCATGATGATTCCCATCATCACACCTATACCTTATGAGTCTACAAGTCGCAGGTTTCTTAGACCACTCTCTAGTCAATGGTGAAGGCTTTAGAAGTGTTATTTTTCTTTCTGGTTGTCATCACCACTGCCCAGGTTGTCACAATGTCGCTATGCAGGACTTTGCTTATGGAGATCAACACTCCATCCAAGCCATTCTAGATAAGATTAAAAAGAACCTTCCTCTCATAGATGGTGTCACCTTATCTGGAGGAGATCCCTTTGAACAAAGCGTGTATCTCCTCCCCCTTTTACAAGGGATTCATTCACTAGGTCTTACCATCTGGTGCTACACAGGTTATATCTATGAAGACTTGCTTGAAAATCCTAGCCACAATGCCTTGCTTCCCTATATTGATGTCCTTGTAGATGGACGGTTTGAAGCCAGTCTCCAAACAGATACAAAAAGATACGTAGGTTCTTCTAACCAACGTATCTTAAAACTCTTAAATGGCATTGCTCTACAAGAACTAAAATATTAAATGGCAAAAAACAAACGTGCTAATTTACTACTTCTTCCATTGGAACAACACAATGCCTGCTGCAATCACACCTACAGCCAAAAGTTTTGTCCATTGAAACGTGGATTTCTCTGTTCCAAATAGCCCTAACAGTTGAATCAAATAAGAACCTACTATTTGAGCAATTAGTATAAGCATGGTTGCACCTGCTGGACCTAACTTAGATATAGATAAAATAACGGTATACACAATCCCTGCGCCTAGCACTCCACCTAAAAGATAAAACTTGTTGACACTTTTTAGGCCACCAAGATCCGCATCCCTTACAAATACTAGTACAATCAAACAAGTTATGAGCCCAATGCCATGTACAATGGCATTGGTAAACCATAATCCTGCTTTTTCATTGACACGGGTGTTAAATACGCCTTGTATACTCATTAAAAGCCCTGATAAAATCGCTACTAAACTTGCCACCTTCTCGCCTCCACTTACCTTTTTGTTTTCGGTTAGTTTTGGAAAAAAGCTAAGTTTTTATACGCTTATCTTGTCTTATAGAAGATGAATACCTTGTTTTTCACAAGCTTCAAGCATTTCATCTGGCCAACTTGAAGCTTGCACCTCGCCAATATGCATCTTGTGTAAGAAGAACATACAAATGCGAGATTGACCAATCCCACCACCAATGGTATATGGAAGTTTTTTATCTAAAAGTAAGCGGTGGAATTCTAATGTTTTACGCTCTGTACAGCCTGCAACTTCTAACTGACGTTCAAGTGCTTCTTCATCCACACGGATACCCATAGAAGACAATTCAAAAGCACAATCAAGCAATGGATTCCAGAACATAATGTCACCATTTAAGCCCCAATCGTCGTAGTCAGGTGCACGCCCATCATGCCTTTGTCCATTAGAAAGCACCTCACCTATTTGCATAATGAATACAGCTTTTTTAGCTTTACAAATGGCATTTTCTCTTTCTTTTGGTGTCATATCTGGATACAACATCAAAAGTTCTTCTGAAGTGATGAACGTAATTTCTTCTGGTAACCATCTTTCAAGCATTGGATATTCATGCACAATATAGTTTTCAGTTTTAACAAAAGCATTATAAATACGTTTGACTGTATCTTGTAAATAAGTCATGTTACGCATTTCTTTTGTAATGACTTTTTCCCAGTCCCACTGGTCTACGTAAATCGAATGAAGATTATCCACCTCTTCATCTCGTCTTATAGCATTCATATCTGTGTAGAGCCCTTCACCTACTTCAAACTGATACCTTGCAAGCGCCATACGTTTCCACTTCGCCAGTGAATGTACTATTTCTACTACTGCACCTTGGTCATCAAGTAAGTCAAAGCTTACAGGTCTTTCTATCCCATTTAAGTTATCATTAAGCCCTGTCTCTGGTTTTACAAAAAGTGGTGCTGATACACGTGTTAAACACAACTCATAGGCCAATGCTGTTTCAAAGTAATCTTTAAGCTTTTTGATTGCTACCTCTGTTTCTCTTAAATCTAATGCGGATGCATATCCTTCTTTTACATATAGTTCCATCTTATTCACCCTTTCTTTAAAAACAAATAAAAAAACCTTCGTCCTCTCATAGATTGAAAGGGACGAAGGTTATCATTCGTGGCCACCCTATTACATTTCATCAAACGTACAGATTCCTCGATACGTATTAGATATAACGGTCTACCCCGTCTAAGCCTACTCGTTAACAACTTTCGGTTAGCAGCTCCAAGATGTTCTTCCACTACAACGCCGCCGCTGGCTTTCACCTTCCCCAGCTCTCTTTAGACTTTGTTATCAGCTTACTCTTCTTTTCCTAGCTTTTATAGTAATATGCTAGAATTATATATAACTTTATTCTTATTGTCAAGTGTATGTAATTTTTAATCTTCGAGTTGTGGAAAAGGTAAAAATCTATTCCAATCAAAGTCTTTGCCCAACCCTTCTTGTTCAAGCCAATCTATAAAAGTTTCTTGAATGTTATGAATGTGATACGTTACAAGATGCACCAAATTTTGCTTATCTTCTGCTTCTAAAGCCTGGACCATTTCTTTTTGGTGAGATAATTCATTCATTAACTCTGGAATCAAATGATAAATGTACACGAGATAGCGTTCTATACGTACAAAATACTCTTCGTACATTTTACTGAGTTCCTTATTCTGTGCAAAATCACAAAACACTTGGTAGAACAAACGATAGTGCCTACAATATACATCTGAGCTTTCCGGGGTTTTCATTTTTTCTATAATAAACTTAAGCTTATGTAACGCTTCTTTGTCCATTGTATCTTCCATCAAGTCTATGCATCCTACTTCAAATACTTTACGGACTTCAAACAGCTCTTCCATCTCCTTAAAGCTCATGTTTGTTACAAGTGCACCCTTATTACGTATACATTTCACTAATCCTTTTGCTTCTACCTGAATGAGCGCTTCACGAACCGGAATCAAACTCACCTCAAATTGTTTAGCGATTTCGTCTTGTTTAAGCTGTACCCCTCCTCTATACTCACCTTGCAAAATAGCATCTTTTAAAGCTTCTGCGATAAGATCAGGCATATTTTTGTAGCTTTGTATTCTATCTAGGGTAAATATTTTTGTATTCATAGTTACATTATATCAAATTTTTATATAAAAATATAATATTTTTTAATTTTTTTATTTACTTGTTATCACTTAAACATTTGATATAATATGTGTTGAAAGGGAGGTCCTTATGCCAAAAATTATACATGACCTGAATAAATGCATTGAACAAAGCGCTCTAGAACTTTTCAATGCCCATGACTATAACCAAGTGGATATGAAGATGATTGCAAAGAAATGTCATATTGCTGTCGGTACACTTTATAACTACTATCCCAACAAAAAACAGCTCTTTATTCACATTTTAGAATGTAGTTGGCGCGAGACATCTCACGATTTAGATAAAATTTATGCAATGAATTTGACACCGGAAGAAAAACTTTCTCAAAGCATTGAGATTCTCTACGATGACATTGCCCATCGTAAAGGGATGGGCAAGCTCCTTTACAAAGTATTGGCAACTCAAATTATGGAAGCTGAAATGACAGACCTTTTCCATACGATCTTCTTTCAACTTGAACGGCTTTTTGACAGCTTCTTGAAAAAGAGTTTCTCTTGTAGCCCTGAGACGATGAATATTAGACTTGCTAAGTCCCTCATCACTCAAATTCAAAATGCCATTTCTTCCTACCCCCATGAACGCGAAGATAACTTACACTTTATCCAAGACTTCTTCTACAACTCTATGCACGTAGACTTGTCTTTGAAAACGGTGTATTTAAAAGACCATACGATGTAGTTGTATGGTCTTTTGTCTTATCATTTTATTTATTTTAAGTTAGGAATTTGCCAGTCAATAGGACATTTGCCTTCACTTACTAAGTGTACGTTCACTTGTTTAAAGTGATCACACCCAAAGAATCCACGATACGCTGAAAGGGGACTTGGGTGAACTGCTGTAAGAACAATATGCTTTTTGTTGGTAATCAAACTTTGTTTACGCTTAGCTGGTGTCCCCCAGAGTAAGAAGATAACTGTTTCATCTTTTTCATTTAAAAGTTGTATAATGTGGTCTGTGAGCTGCTCCCATCCCTGATTTTGATGAGACTGTGGCGTCCCTGCACGTACAGTCAAAACAGTATTCAAAAGAAGTACGCCCTGCTTTGCCCAATGCATCAAATACCCATTGTCTGGAATGTAACACCCTAATGATTGGTGAAGCTCCTTATACATATTCTGAAGAGATGGCGGTGTAGGGATACCTGGATTCACAGAAAAGGCCATCCCATGAGCTTGATTAGGCCCATGATAAGGGTCTTGCCCTAAAATCACCACTTTAGTATCTCCATAAGATGTGACACGTAAAGCGTTGAAGATATCCTCTTTAGGCGGATATACGGTATAGTTACTATATTCTTGTTTTAAAAAATCTCTCAGTGCTAAATAATACAGTTTATTAAATTCTTCTTGTAGTTTTTCATCCCAATCGTTATTTAAAAGTACCATGTTGTTGTCTCCCTCTAACTTTTAAGTTTAAAGCCTTCACCCATAACTTCATGCAAATTTTGCACAGTCACAAAGGCATTCTTGTCTATTTGACTCACATATTCTTTTAGGCGTATAAACTCTCCTCGGTCTACAACCGTTGTAATGACACTCTTACGTTTATTGCTATAGGCCCCTTCTGCATTATACTTAGTGGCACCTCTTCCAAGTTCCTCTAAAATGTAAACCGTAATAGGCTGTACTAAGCTTTCCTCACTTGGAATAATCACCATGTACTTTTCTACACTAAAACCTGAAATAAAGTAGTCAATAAGTGTAGTGGTAATGAGCACACCAAGGGCTGCATATAATCCTTTTTCCACTCCAAACTGACTAATCGCTAGCAATACTACCGCCATATCTGCTATAAGCAAGCTCGTGGCTATATTGAGGTGCGTATATTTTGAAATAATTTTTGCAATAATATCTGTTCCACCTGAAGAAGCTTCTTGGTTAAAAATAACTGCCTGCCCAAAAGCAATAAAGAGTGCTCCAAAGATAAGGATGACAAGGTGGTCACGACTTAGCATATTCACCTTAGGTATGAGGTGCTCAAAAATACGCATGGTCAGGGCAATGGATAAGCTTGACGTCATACTTTTAATACCAAACCCTGCACCAAGTGCTATAAACCCTACTAGAAACATTAAAATATCTAACCCAAAGACAAGTACACTAATAGGAATTTGTGGTACAACCGATTGAAGGACAATGGCTAACCCACTAATGCCACCTGCTGCAAATTGTGCAGGTGCCCAAAAGAAATAAATCCCTATTGCTACGGCTATGGAGCCTAGAACAATTTTAACATACGTCATGATTTGGTGTTTCAATATGATCACCTCATTAAATTAAAATTAAGTTAAAGATTTAATTAGTACTTCCTTCTTACTTCTTGTCAATTGCTTAATAGCATATTCTCTTTTTAATGCCTCACTTTTATTTTCATAAGTCTCTTGATAGATCAACCGAACAGGCAACCGAGCTCTTGTATATTTTGCACCTTTTCCTTCATTATGTGCTTTTAGTCGCTTTTCTATGTTATTGGTATAGCCTGTATAATAAGTTTCATCACTACATTTTACAATATATACAAAATGCATGATTATCCCTCCACATATTTAAAATTTTGCAACATACAATAGATAAGTAATTGTTTATGCCCTTAAGGAGGTAATTTCATGACTCAAATAGGTAATATCAAACATGTTTTCCCCGGTAGTAACACCCCCCACGGCTTCCACTCTTTCTTTAGCTATATTTTACCACAAAAAGAAGCACACCAACTATATATTATTAAAGGTGGACCTGGTACTGGTAAATCTTCTTTTATGAAACGCATTGGTGTCTATGCCACAGAACAAGGCTTAGACGTAGAGTTTTTCCACTGCTCCTCAGATCCTCAATCTCTAGATGCCCTTGTAATTCCAAGTCTTAAAGTAGGCTTCTTAGATGGTACAGCACCTCATGTTACCGATCCCATTACCCCCGGTGTAACAGACCAAATCTTAAACTTTGGGAACAACTGGGACACAGAGAAATTGGTACCTTTTAAAGAAGAAATTATGGCCATTAACGACCGTCTTAAAAATCAATTTACCAAATCTTACTTCTATTTTGATGCTGCGAAAAGTATTTATGATGCTTATATTTTTGCTGAAAGTAAAGCCATTAATGTAACCGCCAAACTTAAACTTGAAAAACAAATTCTTTCTCAAATCTTTGCTAATGTGACTGACAAAGAAGAACTTGGTTTATCCCGTCATCTTTTTAGTACTGCACTCACAGGTGAAGGTATCTTAGACTACATTCATACCATTATTGGCACCACTAAAAACATCTATTTCATCAAAGAAAGTCTAGGCTGCAATAGCAAACAGCTTATGATCCAAATTGCAAATACTGCAGTATCTAAAGGCTACCGAATTGAGTGCTACCATTCTCCTATGGACGTAGATAAAATCGAAGACATTATGATTCCCGAGCTAAATATAGCTATCACTACTAGTCACATGCTCCACAAGCCTCGTATTTTCCCTACTGTCATCTATGACATGACCACAGCTCTAGACTACTCACTTATCAAATCTATTGAGTTTGACCTAGACCGTGACAAACGTCTCTTTAATGATTTAATTGATAAAGGTTGTAATACTATTGCTACAGCTAAAAAAATTCATGATGAACTTGAAAAATACTATATAGACGCTGTAGACTTTTCACGTATTGATACCCTTTACGACACAATGATTGAAACATTATTTCCACCCCACAATTAATCAAACTATAAAAAGATAGGCGTGTATGGAATCCATACGTACCTATCTTTCTTTTTCACTCTACTCTTTTTATAAGCTATTCTACTACCAAGTACTCTATTTATTTACTTTCAGTGTGCATCTTTAAATAATCCACTAAGTTGACTAAAGATTTCTTTTCAGTAGCAAACTCAATCATACCCTCTCTACGGACTAAATCAAAGCTTGGGTCATAAGGAACAAACTCAATTGTAATAACTTCCCCATCTAAGTACCCAAAGCGAATGGTTAATTCTGCAGGCCTTGGATTAGTCTCTTCAAACTTGGCATTGGTAAGATGCTTTGCAAGCTTTAAGTCCTCTAGCTGCTTAAGCATTTCTTCTTTTACATTTGGCTCAATCACTTGTCCATTTAGACTTGGTACTTGTTCTGCCTCTTTAAGTTGAAGTCTATAGACTTCTTCTATGTGTTGAACCTCCACATAACTTAACTGTTTTCTATCTGGTGTATAGATTGTTTTGCTAATCCATTCAAAAGGCTGAATGCTTCTTAATTCACTTTCAATACCTGATTTAATTTCATAGACTTCATCTTCTTGATTCATCTTAAAATAAAGGTTATTACCTACCTTAGTTCCAAAATCAAAAATGATTTCATTATTTATTACAAGTTGTAACTCTGGTGTTTCAAGGCCATACTGTACAAGGTCTTTAGGCTCATCTTCTACTAGTCTTTTCATATCAATATTTTCTAAAACTTGTAAGTAGGTTTCTACTTTCTCAGTATCCACTATATGTTTGGTACTAAAGGGTGCATGCATCATCCATGTTTCATCTTTTGTCAAAAGAAGGGTTGTAACACCTTTTTCTTTTAACTCTACTTTTTGTATATCTTGTAGCTGAGGCACCTGGACAACCTTTTCAATCATCTCACCTGTCGGAACCATCACACTAGCAAGCTCAATGTCTAACACAAGTGCCAATTTATCCCTTTCCTCAAGCCAAATGAACGTTGCATTTTCTTCTGGTACACTATGACCAAGCCAATAAGTATTTGAAGTTCCCTCTGTATTTTTCACAATTATTTTTTTAGAACTTTCCGTAATCCCATAAGTTGTTGGGTCTTGTACATTTTTTACAAGTTTATAAGACTGAAGGTTACCCATTTGATAAGCAATATTTTGGATAAGGCCTTGGTTATAAGCAACCATCGGATGTTTTATATTTTCCCAAGCTGTTCCTTTTTTCACAAAGCTTTGAACAGTATCCCCTTCTATTGTAATCTCTACAATACTCTCTGATGCCAACTCACATAAGTCCTGTTCTATCATTTCTAACGCTTCCACTTGACTGAGCTGATACCCTCTTATGCACAAAAAACCTATGCATACAATGAGCACACCTACTACCATTGTTATCATTGTTTTCTTTTTCATCTTTTTGTCTCCTTTTATCTGAAGTCCATTGTATTTTAAGTCCATATTATAAGTGCATATAACTTTTTATATAATATATAAAATTTCTTAGTTTGGCAAATATAATTTTGAAATTACAAGATTATTTTCAATATACATATTGTTACCCATTCCATTATATTATAAAATATAGCTAACACATTAAATTGTTCCAAGGGAGGTCTTTATGTATTCTAGCTTACATTCCAACCATCCACTTGATTTACTTTCTTATCCTCTCACTTATACATACTTTTCACTTATTGACCAATATATACGCTTTACTAAAAATTCATCTACCGTATCCCCTAAGTCACTTGTGCATACCCTACAATCCTTTTTATTTCTCTATGATGACAACCCTAGAAATATCAAAAAACTTAACGCTCTCGCCTTCAATGAATTTATTCCTTATACGCCTATTGCTTCTTCTGGGTTGTATAAATCAGAAATCACTGAATTTCCTGAAGGTGGAAAATATTATTTAGCTTGTAAGTATAAACTTAGTTTCCCAATACTTTATAAAGTCTATTCCAAACAATTTCTACGGCTCAAGAAACTTCATGCACCTGCTGAAGTTATCCTCTTAAACCACTCTTTTGTCCATTTACACAGACGTCTTATTTATGCTGCATTTCCAGATGAATCCTCACTCCCAACGCTTTTTAAGCTTACTGATGCCGATGCCTTTGTAAATGAAGTCAAACGTCTCGTAAATACGCTAAAATAAATTTAAAAAGAAGGCTACGGTTTAAGTAGTCTTCTTTTTGTCTTGTTAACGACAATACTTTTTAAGTTGTTGCATATACGGGCGTAAATTCACTTCCTTATTAAAGCAACCTTCTAAACTTTTTGTACCAATCATATCATTAATTTCTCTTTTAACCCGTGAGTCTATCTCTTCTAGTGGTAGTTGAAGTAATGCCAATGCCACATAAATCTCTAGACTTTCCTGTTCATCGAGCATACCTGTGTATTGATCAAGAATTTGTGTTGTTGCTTCTTGAATGGTATCTCCCTCCTCCATATACATATCCCATTCAGCTTCAATATCCTCAGCAAAACTAAATTTTAACAGTTCACTAATATCTGGCATATGGATCCCCCTTCTTATCTTATTGTATATCTATTATACGTCTTCATTAAATATGACCTTAATAGTTGCAATTCACTTGAAAGTATATTAAGATATAGATATAATATTAACTATCAATTAGGAGTGATTTCATGCTAATAACAACAGGACAACTACGTGAGCACCACCTTAAAGTAACACCTCAGCGACTAGCTATTTTCCATATGTTGTCACATACAACATCACATCCAAGCGCTGAGATGATCTATAATAGTTTACGTGAAACCCATCCTACTATGAGTCTTGCAACTGTATATAAAACTTTAGATGCACTTGTAAAAGCTACATTGGTTCAACAAATCAATGTAGGTGAGGATGCTTTTAGATATGATGCAAATACAAATTCGCATCCACACATTATTTGTACCAAATGTCATTGTGTTTGCGACTTAGATACATATGCATTACCTGATTTAAAAGCCCTCGTAGCCGAAAAAACAAAATTCACTTTATCTCATGAGCAACTTTATTTCTACGGTACTTGTCCAGATTGTCAATCTGAACTTCATTAAGATGGCCTAAGTAGCATAGGTAAAATCCAAATTTTATCTATGCTACTTTTTTATTTCCATCTTTTTAACTGTACTTTTTCACAAAAATTTCAATACGTGCTAACGCTTCTTTAATTGCTTCTACTGAATAGGCATAGGATGCACGTACAAACCCTTCCCCACTTTCGCCAAAGGCAGTCCCAGGAACAACAACTACTTTTTGTTCCCTCAACAACTTTTCACAAAAATTTTCACTGGTCATCCCTGTAGACGTAATATTTGGAAAGACATAGAAGGCCCCTTCTGGTTCAAAACAATAAAGCCCCATACTTCTAAAGCCCTCCACCATCACTCTCCTACGTCTATCATAAGCCTCTCGCATCATACACACATCTTCTTCTCCGTTACGCATGGCTTCGATCCCTGCGTATTGACTTGTTGTTGGTGCACACATTAATGCATATTGATGGACTTTGGTCATCATACTCAAAATAGGTTCAGGGCCTAGAGCATAACCTAGCCTCCAACCTGTCATTGAAAAGGCTTTGGAAAATCCATTGAGTACAATCGTGCGCTCATACATCCCTGGAATATTTGCAATAGAAATATGCGCTTTTCCATATGTAAGTTCTGCATAAATTTCATCAGACAAAACAATAATATCTTTACCTTTTAAGACTGCTGCAATTTTTTCTAAGTCTTCTCTTTCCATAATGGCACCAGTTGGATTGTTTGGAAAAGGTAACACTAAGATTTTAGTTTTAGGCGTAATTGCTTTTTCTAAGGCTTCAGCTGTCAGTTTAAAGTTGTCCTCTTCTTTTGTTGGAATGGGCACAGCCACACCACCTGCTAATACAACACAAGGTTTATAAGATACAAAAGACGGTTCTGGCACAAGTACTTCTTCTCCTGGTTCAACCAATGTACGAATGGCTAAGTCAATACCTTCACTTCCTCCAACAGTCACAAGACATTGTTTACTTGGAGAATAAGTGAGATTAAAACGCCTTTTTGTATAGTTGCAAATCTCCTCCCTTAGTTCCATCAGTCCTGCATTAGCAGAATAAATCGTTTTGCCCTTTTCAAGAGAATAAATGCCCTCTTCTCGTATATGCCAAGGCGTATCGAAGTCTGGCTCCCCTACACCAAGTGAGATTGCATCCCCTATTTCATTAGCTACATCAAAGAATTTCCTTATACCTGAGGGGGGCATCTGCACAACTTTTTTAGCAATCATATTTTCGATCTTCATGGTGATACAATCATCCTTTCATCTTTTTTTATTTCTTCAAAAATCACCCCGTGGTCTTTATATTTTTTAAGTACAAAGTGCGTGCCTGTACTTAAAACAGCATCTAATGGTGCTAACTTTTGCCCTACAAAAAGAGCGACTTCCTTCATTGTTTTACCTTCCACAATAACCGTGAGGTCAAAGCCTCCTGACATTAAATAGACAGCCTTTACTTCATTAAACCGGTAAATACGTTCTGCAATTTTATCAAATCCTTCTCCACGTTGTGGCGTGACTTTGACCTCAATAAGTGCTGTCACAATTTCTTTATGTTCCACTTTATCCCAGTTGATTAATGTTTTATATCCACAAATGATTTGTTCATTTTCCATCTCTTTAATAGCACGAGCGACTTCCACTTCCTCAAAACCTAACATAAGAGCCATATCCGCCACACTATACCTACTGTTTTCTTCTAAAAGTTCCAGAATTTTTGCTTTCATTTTATTGCCTCCTTATATGGTTTAAGTTCCTTAACAGGAATCTTAATTCATCAACCTAATTTTTGAATTTAAATATTAACTTTTATTCATTTATCTTAATAATTTATTATTATATCACATTTATATATATTTTCTATGCCTATTAGCTAATTCTTGTAACAAAATATTTTCCTTATCTATATCTACTTGGAAGAAACTTAGCAACTCTTATAGGTTATTTATACGATAAAAAGTAGCTTTACCTGATCATACAAAAAGAGCTGCCATGTATGGAACAGCTCTTGATATACTTCATTATTTACTTTTAGGATTAGATAAGAGTGCCGCAAAGTAACCAAAGGTGATCGCTGCTGTAATCCCAGCTGCTGTGGCCTTAATCCCACCTGTCAAAATACCCATGTAGCCTTCCTTTGCCACCTCATCCATAGCACCCTTAGCTAATGCATAGCCAAATCCAATAATGGGTACTGTTGCGCCTGCTCCTGCAAATTCCACAATAGGTTCATAGATGCCAAGGGCTGTTAAAATAGCACCTGCTACTAAGAACACAACCATAATACGTGCCGTCATAAGCTTTGTACGATCCATTAAGACTTGTCCGATGGCACAAAGCAGTCCACCTACTACAAACGCTTTAATCAAATTCATTAAATCCATCGTTCCAACTCCTTTATTCTGCTACAATACTTACAGCATGGGCAATGCCCGTTATATTTTCACCTTGTTGTGTTGAGCACAAGCTCATTAACGCACCTGTTGGTACGAGTAAAATTTTCTTCATCTTCTTTTCCTTTAAAGCCTTGTAGAAGTGCCCTGCAAATAAAGATGCACTACATCCACAGCCACTTCCTCCTGCATGGGTATCTTGTGTTTCATTATCAAAGATTAATAATCCACAATCTTGATGTACTTTTGAAATGTCAACGCCTAACTGTTTGGTTAAGTCTAACAAAATATCCCTACCGCACTGTCCCAGATCCCCTGTAATAATGGCATCATAGTCCTCTGGCTTTTGATTGGTATCTTTAAGATGTGTCAAAATAGTATCTGCAGCCGCTGGTGCCATAACTGCTCCCATATTGTAGACATCCTTTGTATTAAAGTCCACAATTTTACCTGTTGTAATGCTTTGAATCTTAGGTCCCGCACCACTTTGCCCGAGTAAAACGTATCCGCTTCCTGTAACAGTCCATTGTTGAGTAAGCGGACGTTGCCCACCGTATTCTAATGGATAACGAAATTGCTTTTCAGCTGTACAATAGTGGCTACTTGCACCTGTAATCACGTGTTTAGCATAGCCTGCACTAATCAAAACAGCACCAAGGCTCATAGACTCACCCATAGTAGAACATGCACCATATAGACCAAAGAAAGGAATATTAAAATCCTTAATAGCAAGTTGTGTACTATTGATTTGGTTCTCTAGGTCACCACACAAAATATAGTCAATCTCTTCAGGCTTTTTCCCTGATTGATTAAGTAAACCCGTCACAGTATGCTTAATCAATATGCTTTCAGCTTTTTCCCATGTTTTTTCTCCAAATAATTCATCTTCAGCTACTTCGTGAAAGCATCCGCCCATAGGTCCTTCTCCTTCTTTAGGCCCTACTGTACTGAAGGTATCTAAAATGACAGGTTGTTTATCAAATACAATCGTTTGTTTACCCACATGTCCCATAAGTAACCCTCCTATAAGAAATAATAAATAATGCCGACAATTACACTAGAAATAGTTCCAAAGACGATAACAGGTCCCGCTACCGTAAACAGTTTTGCACCCATCCCAAAGACATACCCTTCTTTTTTATATTCCATAGCAGCACTCACCATAGAGTTTGCAAATCCAGTAATGGGTATAATACTCCCTCCGCCTGCATAATTTCCAATTTTGTCATAAATATTAAGACCTGTTAAAACAGCACTGGCTAAAATCAAGCATATCGTACAAAGCATACTCGCATCATCTGTAGAAAATCCAATATAGATAAATAAATCAGTTAGCAGCTGACCTATTGCGCAAATCGTCCCACCTACCCAAAAGGCACGAAATGAATTTTGAACCACCTTATTTTTAGGTGAATGTTGGTCTACTATGTTTTGATAATCCTTTTTGAGCCTATTTACATCTGCCATACAACCATCTCCTTCTCTTTTAATAAAATCCTGGATATAAGTAATAGAACAAAGTGCCTACCATCTTTCCAATTGCAAAACTTAAAATAACTAAATACATGCCTCTTTTCAACTTCAGTCGGCTTTTTGTAATAGGCATAACATTTAGCACTTCTGCCAATGCCATGGCTAAACAACCTATAAAAATCCCATGCGCTAATCCAAAGCATGCAACAAGGGGTTTAGGTAGTGCAAGACAAATCCAATCCGCCCATAAATAAAATACAGTCCCCAATATAATGCCTACTAATGAGGCATTGGCTATAGCATAATAATGTCTAGTCACTTGGCACTTTGTAGCAAGTCTTGGAATAATCCCAATAGCATTGATAAAGGCAAGTACACCTGTGGTAATCACTATGCCACTTGCAAAACCCCAGAAAATACTAACTCCAATCATCAATCCTTTCATTCTTCATACTGCCCCCTCTTTTCTGCCGTCAATACATCAATAATTGTGTCCTCCACTTGATCTTGATATGCATTAATCTCTACCTCTACAGGTGTAGGATCTTCTGTAATTTTTTTTGTTCCAATATGATTATAAAAAGTAATAACCCCTATAGGCATTCCTATTGCGTATGGAATAGTAATCCATGCAGGACTCTCACTCACTTCTCCTGTAAAGACCTTGTACAATGTTGTAAAAGTCTTGGCCATGGAAACGTCTGTATTATAAGCCATAATCGCTACTGTTGCGCCTGCAAAAACCACAATACATACTACCGCTAATTTAATCCACTCCCAGACAGGGTGAGGTTTAGGCTTGACAGGGTTAAACTCTAGCATAGCATCTAGTTCCCCTACATTTTGAACCGATACATCTGGAAACTTTTCTTGGATTGCCTCAATGATTTTCAATGTACTGATGACAAAGTGGGTAATCTTTGTCACTTGAGGCTTGAAGATGCAAATCTCTTCAATGACCCCCTTTAAATGCTTGGGTCCACTTACTGTTGCGATATCTTTAATAAGGACCTTTTGCTTCCCTTCTAACTTATTGTTTTTATAAGGTTTAATATAAACTTCTTGCATTGTCTCACCTCTTTTCACTAGATGTGGTTTGTTTGACCCTATATATCTCTTATTATGGATGAGATTTACAAAAATATACTTTTTAGACAATAAAAAAGAGGCCTAAGCCTCTTTACATTTTTCCGATATCTGTTCTAAACTGCATACCATCAAATTTAACTTTTTCTACCTCTTGGTAAACTGCCCTACGTGCTTCTTCAAGTGTATAACCTACACGTGTCACTGCCAGCACCCGTCCACCATTGGTTTCAATATTACCTGCCACTAGGCGTGTACCTGCTTGATAGAGATAAGTTTCTTCCTCTAGACTTTCTAGCCCTTCAATAAGCACCCCTTTTTCACTTGTCTCAGGGTAGCCACGGCTTGTAAGTACAACCGTTACACTTGGTTTGCTACTCCATTTTAAATCAAGTTCATGGAGTGTCCCATTTATACACGCGTCAAAGACTTCAACTAAGTCTGTTTCTAAACGTGATAAAATGCTTTGTGTCTCTGGGTCTCCAAAGCGTACATTAAACTCCAACACTTTTGGTCCTTTTTCATCAATCATAAGGCCGATAAATAAAATCCCATGGTAGTCTAAACCTTCTTGTGTAAATCCTTCTATAATAGGATTTAAGATTTCCGTTTCAATCTGTGCTTTAACACTTGGTGTAATAATAGGATTTGGTGAAAAACCACCCATACCACCTGTATTAAGTCCACCATCATTGTCTAAAGCACGTTTATAATCCCTTGCTGTTTCAAGTGGTACAATGGTTTTGCCATCCACCAAGCAAAGTAATGACGCTTCAATCCCTGTCAAAAACTCTTCTATAACAATTTTATCCCCAGCTTCGTGGAATTTCCCACTAAAAATTTCTCTGATGCCTGATTCTGCATCCTCATACGTTTCACAAATGAGTACACCTTTTCCTGCTGCTAATCCATCCGCTTTGATCACTACAGGTAAGCTAAAAGTATGTACTGCTTCAAGTGCTGCTGCTTCTTCTATTTTTACAAAAGTTAAATATTTCGCTGTTGGTACATTGTACTTAGTAAGGAAAATCTTTGTAAAGTCTTTGCTGCCTTCAAAGGTACTACACATCTTGTCAGGTCCAAATACTTTTAATCCCTCTCCCCAAAAGGCATCTACAATTCCAAGTACTAGTGGCTCTTCTGGTCCTACTACTGTTAAATCAATATTGTTTTCTTTAGCAAACGTTATAAGCTTTTCAATTTCATTCACGCCAATTGCCACATTGGTGTATTTGACAGCTGTCCCACCATTTCCTGGTGCTACAAAGAGATTTGCCTCTGGTCTAAAACGTTTAATGGTATCACAAATTGCAGACTCACGTCCACCATTTCCTATAACGAGAATATTCATGCGCTCTCCTCCTCTAGCTTTTTGATTGCTTCTACAAGTATTTTATGTTCCACCTCATGGAGTACCCTTTGTTGAAGGTCATCTGGTGTATCCGTTTCATAAACAGGCACACTTCTTTGTAAGAGAGTCTCCCCTGTATCTACCCCTTCATCTACAAAGTGGACCGTTGCACCACTTTCCTTTTCACCCATTGCAATAACTGCCTCATGAACTTTAATACCATAGTAGCCTTTTCCGCCAAACTTAGGCAATAGAGAAGGATGAATGTTGATAATCTTACCTTTATACGCTTGAATCAAGTTAGCTTGTACAATTTTGAGGTAGCCTGCAAGTACGACCAACTCTACATCATCTGCTTGGAGCCTTGCCAAAAGCTTTTCATCATACCCTGCTTCTTTTGGATTGATAAAGTAAGCTGGAATGTTGCTTTGTCTTGCACGTTCTAAGCCAAAGGCACCTTCTTTATTAGAAATCACACTTACAATTTGACTTGTAAGTGTGTGATTTGCTACTGCATCTATAATCGATTGAAGGTTAGAACCTGAACCTGAAACCAGTACTGCGATTCTTAGTCCTGACATAAAATAACCCCTTCGTCACCTGCTACGATTTCACCAATAACTGCCGCTTGCTCACCTGCTTCTTGAAGCGCTTTCACAACACTTGCCACTTCTTCTTGGCTTACAACAAGCATCATTCCTACGCCCATGTTAAAGGTATTGTAAAGTTCATGAACTTCTAAACCACTTAATTTACGAAGTACGTCATAAACTTTTGGCTCTTCAATTGTATTGATGTTTAGTTTTGCAGTGATACCTTTTGGTAACATACGTGGCACATTTTCAATGAATCCACCACCTGTGATATGAGCAATTCCTTTGATGTTCCCTGCTTCTTTAGCTGCCATAATGGCTTTTACATAAAGCTTAGTTGGTTTGATGAATGCCTCACCATAAGTTTCCCCAAGTTCTTCACTATAAGCATTAAGATCTAAGTTATACGTATCAATAATTTTACGTACAAGGGAGTACCCATTACTATGTACCCCTGAAGAAGCAAGCCCAATGATGGCATCCCCTGGCATAATGCTACGTCCATCAATCATTTTAGCGCGGTCTACAATCCCCACTGCAAAACCTGCCACATCGTACTCACCTGCTTGGTAGAATCCAGGCATTTCTGCTGTTTCTCCACCTACAAGCGCACACATACTTTCTTTGCACCCTGCTGCCACACCTTTTACAATATCTGCAATTTGTTCTGGCGTAATTTGACCTGTTGCAATATAGTCTAAGAAGAAAAGTGGAATGGCACCACTACAAAGGATGTCATTGACACACATAGCTACACAATCAATTCCGATTGTGTCATGTTTGTTCATATCAAAAGCCAATTTAAGCTTAGTCCCAACGCCATCTGTTCCAGATACAAGCACAGGTTCTTCCATACCCATATATTTTCCAATTGAATAGGATCCACCAAAGCTACCAATGTCTGTTAAAACACCATCTGTAAAAGTAGATTTAACGTGTTCTTTCATTTGATTAACTGCTTCATAACCGCGGTGTACATCTACACCTGCATCTTTATAAGTAATTTTAGTTGACATCTTACTTCCTCCTATTCTTCCTCGTTCATCTCATGTAGTGGTACTTCCATTGGATAGTTGCCATTAAAGCAAGCACGGCAGAAATCATTACCACCACCACAAGCTTCTTTGAGGCCTTCTAATGAAAGATAAGTTAAAGAATCTGCACCAATATAGTCACGAATTTCTTCGACTGACATCATTGCACCAACTAATTTCTCACGGTCTGGTGTATCAATACCAAAGTAACAACCGTATTTAACAGGTGGTGAAGTAATACAAACATGCACTTCAGATGCCCCTGCTTTACGCACTTGCTCTACAATACGCTTACATGTTGTTCCACGTACAATAGAGTCATCTGTCATGACGACACGTTTACCTTCTATATTATGTTTCAGTGGGTTAAGCTTAATACGCACTGCATTTTCACGCATAGCTTGAGTCGGTTGGATAAAGGTTCTACCGATATAGCGATTTTTAGTTAAACCTTCACGGTAAGGTAACCCTGAAGCTTTGGCATAGCCAATAGCAGATGGAATCCCTGAGTCTGGTACCGCAATGACTACATCGGCATCAATCCCAGCTTCTTTAAATAAAATTTCTCCAGCTTTTTCCCTAAATTGGTACACACTGTTGCCATCAATAATACTATCTGGTCTCGCTAAGTAAATAAGCTCAAAAACACAAAGCTTCTTTTGACACCAGCCAGAAGGTTTAATGCTATGAAGACCATCTTGATCAATAATGACCATTTCCCCTGGCATAACATCTCTTACAAATTCTGCATCCACTACATCTAAGGCACAGCTTTCAGAAGCTAATACATAACCCTCTTTAAGCTTTCCAATACAAAGTGGACGAAGCCCATGTGGGTCACGGATGCCTATCATTTGATCTTGTGTTGTAATAACAATGGCATAAGCCCCTTTAATCAGTTGCATTGTGTTACGAATCGCAGCCTCAATGCCTCTGTTATAGTGTCTTGCAATTAAGTTTAAAATAGCTTCAGAGTCTGTTGTACTTTGGAAGATAACACCTTCATCTTCTAGCATTTCTCTGACCCCATCACCGTTTGTCAAGTTTCCATTATGGGCAAGGGCAATGGAACCATGTTTGTATTTCGCTACAAGAGGTTGACAATTACTAATATCTTTGTCTCCTGTTGTAGAGTAGCGTACATGACCAATGGCAATGTTCCCTACTAAAGTTTGAAGGTTTCGCTCGTCAAAGACATCACTTACAAGCCCCATACCTTTTGCACTTTCTAGTCTACCTTCATTGTTAACTGTAATCCCTGCACTTTCTTGACCTCTATGTTGAAGGGCAAAAAGTCCATAATATACGTAATTTGCTGCTTCTTGCGCATTATTTAAATAAACACCCATCACGCCACATTCTTCGTGTAATGTATCCCCATCAAAGTAGTTCATAGCTCACCTCTTGTTCTGTTCCTTTTATTTATGTGTCCAATCATACATTCACCTGTATACAATGCATGGCAACTAAATTGCAATTACCTCCACACATTACATTAAGCTTTACCTAACGCTTTCTAGTGTGTTACACGGTTAAGCATTTCTTGGTAAACTTCTTCTACACCACCCATGTCACGTCTAAAGCGATCTTTATCTAATTTTTTGTTAGTTTCTTTGTCCCAGAATCTACATGTATCTGGAGAAATTTCATCTGCTAAAATAATACGTCCATCTACGCGACCAAGCTCAATTTTAAAGTCGATTAAGTTAACACCAATTGCATCAAAATGTGCTTTTAAAAGGTCGTTAATTTTAAATGTCATTTCTGTCATTGTTGCAAGCTCTTCTTTAGTTGCAAGACCAAGTGCTAAAATGTGATGGTCGTTGATCATTGGGTCTCCAAGCGCATCATCTTTAAGACAAAATTCAATAGTTGGGTTTTTAAGTACAGTACCTTCTTCAACACCAAAACGTTTGGAAAATGACCCTGCTGCAGTGTTACGAATAATCACTTCAAGAGGTACAATTTGTACAGCTTTAACAACGGTTTCGCGGTCATTAAGTTCTTCTACTAAGTGCGTTTCAATACCGTTTTCTTCTAACATACGGCACATAATGTTGCTCATACGATTGTTGACTACACCTTTACCTAAAATCGTTCCTTTTTTCTCACCGTTAAATGCTGTTGCATCATCTTTGTAAGAAACGATGTAGTATCTTTCATCTTCTGTTGTATAAACTCTTTTTGCCTTACCTTCATATAATAAATTTTGTTTTTCCATTTTTAGTTCCCCCTTTAGTTATATTGATTACGAATATGTTCATCTTTTTTTCTAACCGTTTCAGCCATTGCTTCTTTATAGGCTTGAAGTTTAACTTTTAGGCTTGCATCACCCACTGCTAAAATTTGAACAGCTAATAAGCCTGCGTTGAGCGCTCCATCGATGGCTACCGTTGCAACTGGAATGCCTGGTGGCATTTGTACCATTGAAAGCAATGCATCAAGCCCATCTAATGTACTAGATTTAATCGGTAATGCCACAACTGGCAAGGTAGTATATGCCGCAAGCACACCACCAAGGTGTGCTGCCTTTCCAGCTGCTGCAACGATAACGCCTATCCCATTTGCCTCAGCATTTCTTGCAAAGCTTTCCGCTTCCGCTGGTGTACGGTGTGCTGAGATAATGCGTACCTCAACAGGTACCCCAAAGCTTTGTACCACTTCAATACCCTTTTCTACGATTGGAAGATCTGAATCACTTCCCATAACAAAAGCAATTTTCATAATCAGCCTCTTTTCCCTAATTGTCTTAAAATACTCTATTTAAATAACTTTATTTGAAATCATTTATTTGAAGTAATCCACACCTGCTTGGAATAACTTTTGGTCTTTGTTGCCGGGAATATTGATATGTACACATTCGCCTACTCGCTCACTGTGTCCCATTTTACCAATAATACGTCCATCTCTTGAAACAAGTCCTTCAATATTATACAGACTACCATTTACATTGACAGAGCCCGCTTTAGATGGGTATCCACTCGCATCTACATATTGGCTAAAGATTTGACCATTTTTCACAAGTTCATCTAATACTGCTTGTGGTGCTACAAAGCGTCCTTCTCCATGTGAAAGAGGCATTTCGTATTGCTCACCCACTTGAACATTGCTAAGCCAAGGTGAGGCTACACTTGTAATCTTTGTTTTTGCAAGCAATGAAATATGTTTACCAATCGTGTTATAAGTAAGCGTTGGCTTGTGCTCATCCATCTCACAAATTTCACCATATGGAAGGAGTCCTAATTTGACAAGTACTTGGAATCCATTACAAATACCAAGTGCTAAACCATCTTGTTCATAAAGGTGTTTCATCACAGCTTCTTGCAGACGTTCATTTCTAAAAGCAGCTGCAATAAACTTAGCACTACCGTCGGGTTCATCCCCTGCTGAGAATCCACCTGGGAAAGCTAGAATTTGGGCTTCACCAATAGCTTCTGCCATACGGTTAAGGGATGCATCAATAGCTTCTGGTGTACGATTTAAGAAAAGCACTTGTTCTACATCTGCTCCAGCTTTTCTAAAGGCACGTGCTGTATCTTCTTCACAGTTTGTTCCTGGGAATACCGGAATAACAACTTTTGGCACAGCAATTTTATGTTTGGCAATATAAAGATTTGGTTTTTCGCTGTAAGTCGCATCTTTTTCTTCTAACTCATTTTCAGCTTCTGTTGTAAATACTTTAGAAAGTGGTACATCAAGTGCTGTTTTCACGTCATCTAGTCTTACTTCTACTTGATTAATACTTAAGACTTGCGCCGCTACTGTCTCACCTATTACTGTAAATGCCTCACCTGTAAGTGTACTTGCTACTGCTTCGCTTACTTCTAAAACAAGGTCTCCGTAAGCCGCTTCAAAAGCACCTACTTGTAAAGTTTCTGTATTCACTTTAGCACCTAAGTCATTTCCAATTGCCATTTGGCTAAGGGCCGCTACAAGACCACCTTTACCAATAGCATAGCTACTTGTCACTTTTTGTTCTTTCATCAGACGGTGTACGTTCGCATAAACATTTTTCATGGTTTCAAAGTCTGGTACTTTGTCTTCACCTACTGGAATATGTACATAAACCACTTTGTTACCGGCTGCTTTGAAGCTACCACTTACACAATACTTGGCATCCCCAATGTTGCAAGTGAAAGAGATAAGTGTTGGTGGGACATTTAAGTTTTCAAAAGTACCTGACATACTATCTTTTCCCCCAATAGCAGCAATACCTAAAGCTTTTTGAGCAATAAGCGTGCCTAAAAGTGCCGCTACAGGTTTGCCCCATTTAGTTTTATCTTCTCCAAGTCTTTCAAAGTACTCTTGGAAAGATAAGTAAGTATCTTCGTAGTTCGCACCAAGTGCCACAAGTTTAGCGACACTTTCTACAACAGCATACAAGCTTCCATGGAAAGGTGATGCTTCTGATAAGTAAGGATCAAATCCATGTGTCATATAAGTTGCTGCTGTTGTTTCCCCTTCAATCACAGGAATCTTAGCAACCATACCGACTTCTTTTGTACGTTGGTTTTTCCCACCATAAGGCATAAGTACACTTCTTGCACCGATGGTTGAGTCAAATTGTAAACCCAATCCTTTTTGGCTTGCTACGTTCAAATCTGAAAGCAGTTCTAAAATGTTTTCTTTTGTAAGTGTTCTTGTATCTTCACACCAGCTAGGTGCAGTAACATGAGCTGCTCTTTGTTGTGTTACCCCTGCACTGTCTAGGAATACACGGTTGATATTTACAATCTCTTGTTCACGCCATTTCATAATTAAGCGTTTCTCTTCAGTGACTACTGCCACTTGTACTGCATTTAAGTTTTCTGCTTCACAAAGAGCAATCACACGGTCTACATCTTGTGCTTCAATAGCAATAGCCATACGTTCTTGAGATTCTGAAATCGCAAGTTCTGTTCCATCTAAGCCCATATATTTTACAGGTACTTGGTCAAGATCAATGATAAGGCCTTCTGCAATTTCACCGATAGCTACACACACACCACCTGCACCAAAGTCGTTACAACGTTTGATATATGTAGAGAACTCTGGGTTTCTGAAAATACGTTGAAGCTTACGTTCTTCTACTGGATTTCCTTTTTGTACTTCACTACCACATTGTTTAAGTGAGTCTTCTGTATGTTCTTTAGAAGAACCAGTAGCACCACCACAACCGTCACGACCTGTTGCGCCACCAATAAGCAAGATGACATCCCCTGCTGTTGGCTCTTCACGTCTTACAGCATCTGACTTCACAGCCCCTACTACTGCACCCACTTCTAAACGTTTTGCAGTATACCCTGGATGGTAGTATTCTTTAACTTCCCCTGTTGCAAGCCCAATTTGGTTTCCATAGGAGCTATAACCGTTAGTTGCAGTTTGAGAAATCTTTCTTTGAGGTAACTTACCTGGAATAGTCTCCTCCATAGGTGCTGTTACATCTCCAGCGCCTGTTACACGCATAGCTTGGTACACATAACTACGTCCTGAAAGTGGATCACGAATAGCTCCACCAAGACAAGTTGCAGCTCCACCAAAAGGTTCAATTTCTGTAGGGTGGTTATGGGTTTCATTTTTGAAAAGTACTAAGTAGTCTTCCATTTTGCCACTTACTTCAATGGCTTTTTCTAAGGTACAAGCATTAATTTCATCAGATTCAACCATTTCTTTTAAGCCACCACTCGCTTTTAGATCCTTTACAATGATTGTTGCCATATCCATAAGGCTTACTTTTTTAGATTTATTTTGATAAAGGTTGTTGCGCATATTTTGATACATTGCATAAGCATCTTGAACCGGTTGACTTAAGTTACCTTCTTCAATGGTGATGTCTGTAAGCTCTGTCATAAAAGTTGTATGTCTACAGTGGTCTGACCAGTAAGTATCTACTACTTTAAGCTCTGTAAAGCTAGGCTCACGCTTTTCAGATTGGAAGTAAGATTGGAAGTAAGTAAGGTCTTCTAAACTCATAGCTAACCCATTTGCTTTTCTAAAAGTTTCAAGTGCTTCTTGTGAGTAGCTGTTAAAACCTTCAAGTACTTTGACATCTTCTGGAACAGGATAAGTAGCATCTAGCAAGTGTGTGGCATCTAATGCAACTTCTTCACTTTCAATTGGATTGATTAAATGTTTTTTGATGCGTTCCCTGTCCATTTGTTCTAACTGACCTTCAATGATATAGACTTTAGAAGCTTTCACCACTGGTGTAGCATGTGAGTCAATCGTTTTGATACATTGTACACATGAGTCTGCTCTTTGGTCATATTGACCTCTTAAAAAACTTGTCATAAAGATAAATCCAGAAGCGTTTGGCTTCTCCTCTTCATAGACAAAGTCACATTGTGGTTCAGAAAAAACTGTTTTTAAAGCTTTTTCATATACAGCTGTTGTAATACCTGCTACATCATAACGATTTAAAACGCGTACATTTTCTATATTTTTAATGCCTAAGAACTTTACAAGTTCACTTTGGACACGTTTGGCTTCTACGTTAAAACCCGGTCTTTTTTCTACATAAACAATAAAGTTTTCCATAAAGGTCCCCCCTGATTAAAAAGTCTATATTTTTCACTATAGTCTGCATTTCTTAATAAAAGGGTATCATACTTCTAGCTAGTTCGTCAACATTTTTTCGAACGATATATATATATTATTTTTTATAGTTCGGTATTTTCATCTTTAATTTCATTTTATCTTTATACCTCCTAATTATTGGTGGATTTAACCTCAAAAAACCGAACATTATATCCATATCATTCTTACAACCTTATTTTTCATTCGACATTACCCAAATAATGCTCCTAGCCCCGTAAATTCTAGCCCCTCACAAATTACATTTATAATAAAAAAGAAGTTTATAGACTCAAGTCTATAAACTTCTTTTAAGTGACCGCAAGCAGGCCACGCATCTTCTTTAATATACGCTTTTCAATACGAGACACTTGCACTTGAGAAATGCCCAAAAGCTCTGCAATTTCTGTCTGTGTACGGTCTTCATAATAGCGATACACAATAATTTCCTTCTCTATAGGCGCTAAGGCCTCTATGACTTGTCCCACAACAATGTGATCAATCATGTTATTTTGCTCTTGTGGGGCCTGGTCAATCTTATCTTCTAGCGTAATAGGTTTGCCATCTCCTTGATGGATAATAGCACTTAAGGATTCAATTTCAAGATTCGCTTCTAAAGCCACTAATACATCATCTACTGGTATATCCAAAGCTGCAGCAATCTCATTCATCGTGGGTTCACGATCAAGTGATCTACAAAGCTCTTCTTTCATACCTCTTGCTTTATAAGCAATTTCTTTAAGAGACCTACTGACTTTAATCATACCATCATCTCTTAAAAACCTTTTAATTTCTCCTACAATCATGGGTACAGCATAAGTGGAAAACTTAACATTATAGCTCAAATCAAATTTTTCTATACTTTTTAGAAGCCCGATGCTTCCTATCTGAAATAAGTCTTCTAGTTCATAGCCACGTCCTGTAAATCTTTTTACTAGACTCCATACAAGGCCTACATTTTCTTCAACTAAAATTTCCTTAGCTGTTTCATCACCTTGCTGTGCCTTCATAATCAGCTTGATTGTATGATCCATATACTCCCACCTTTCTACCAAATGTGTGGGGTCATCAATAGAAAGTTTTTGTCATTGTTACGCATGTGCCCTTACCCTCTTCAGAAACGACTTGTACAAGATCCATCATAGACTGCATAACAGTAAAACCAAGCCCTGCTCTTTCGTCATCTTCTGAAGTTGTATAAAGTGCTTTCATCGCTTCCTCTACATTTTTAATACCTTTCCCCTTGTCGATAACCTGAATCGTGACCATACGACCTTCATAGCCACATTTTATCCAAATGAGTTGATTAGGGTCTGCATTATAACCATGAATAATACTATTTGTCACAGCCTCTGATACAGCCATCTTCACATCATAAAGCTCGTCCACAGTTGGGTCAAGTTGTGATAAGAAAGCTGATACTGCAACACGTGCAAAAGCTTCATTTAATGAATTACTTGCAAACTCAACCTTCATTTCATTGGAATTTTCCATCTTAATTCCCCCTATTACACTTTATGCTAAACATTTAAAAGCATGTTCAAGGCTTTCATAAAGCCTGGTGAGCTTATAAATTCCGGATATACTCAAAATTTGGTCTACTTTAGGTGATACATTGTAAATCCCCACATATCCCCCACATATAGAGACCGTTCGATAGCGTCCCATCAATAATCCAATTCCCGAACTATCCATAAATACTACTCTTTCAAAATCAAACAAAATATTTCTTGCACGTCTTTTATGATATTCTCTATCCACTGACTCACGAATTTCTACAGACGTATGATGATCAATTTCCCCTGATAAAGTCACAATTAATGTTGTATCTTGCATACAAAACTCTATGTTCACAAGGCACCTCTTTTCTATATCCTGTTACTCCTATAGAATAGTATATTTTACATTTATTGTCAATGAATTTCTAATTTTTTACATTTGTTACTCATTCACTGACGCAAGCTTAGTCACACGCTCTTTAGCTTTCTTATAATAACTCGTGTCTGTGTATTCTTCTACAACCACATTATAAAACTGTACAGCTTTATGGATATTATTATTTTTTTCCTCTATTTGCCCCATATTATAGAGGGCACCTGCTGCGGTTTTCGTATCTGGAACAAAAATAAGTACTTTTTCAAACTGAAGCATAGCCTCTATGAGCTTCTCTTCCTTAAGCATCTTAGTTCCTAAACTAAATAATTCATCTCCTGCTTTAGGATAGACACTCTTTTTAAGCTCTTCACAAACTTTTTGTTGCTCAGATGATAAATCTGGCAAGGAAATGTTATTGAGTATTTCAGCTGCTTCCACCCACTTAGAAGCTTCTTTTAACTGTTCGGCTTGCCCTAATCTATTTATTTGCATCAGTCCATTATGTTCTTGTTTCAAGGCTATGTTTTCTGCAAGTAATTTTTCATTATTGCCTTCTAGTGTTATTTCTTTTATTTTGGCATTGTCTATAAAGGTATCAAATTCTACTTTTAAGCTCGCATTTTCCGCTGTTATATCATAGACTTTCTTCTCAAGCGCAGCCGTCTGACTAGGTACAATAAGACCTACACCTATTCCCAGCATGCATACTGCCCCAAATACAAAATACAAAATATAATGTGTAAAAAGACTTCCTCGATTAATAACCTTTTGAGGTTGAATATCTGTAGAAATATCTAAATCGTTAATATGTGGTGCAGAAATTGTTTTGCCAGATTCTTCTTGTTTCATATTTTTACTTTCTAGCATCCTCAAATATTCAAGTGCCTTCATATTATTTTTATCTTTTTTCAAAACATATTGAACTTGAGGCAGAGCCTTATGATCTTGCTTTTGAAGCAAATAGCATAAAGCGAGCAAATTACGTGCTTCTAAAAAGTTTGGATTCAAATAAATAGCTTTTTTCAAACGAATGACTGCTATATCATCATTTTTCTTTTGTAAATAATGCAACGCTCTGTTATATAAAGTTAAACTATCTTTATAAGCTTCTAACTGTCTTGGATTTTCTTGAAGCTTGTTCATATAATACACAGCCTCTTGATCTTCTTTGTCTAGAGCATCACTTAAAATCCATAGTTTTAAAGCCATAGCAACTTGCCCTGTTTCTAAGTAAATCAGCCCTAATAGGTTTTTAGCCTGTATATGATACTTATTAAAGTAAATAGCTTTTTCCAAACAAGTTATAGCATCTGACAAATAACGTCCTTTAGCATAGTTATAGGCCTGTCTATAGTAGGCATCACTTTTTTCGTAGACTTTCTCTACCCACCTTATGTTTTCCCCACATGTTTCACATACCGCTACACTACTTACTAGATGATTGCAATACGGACATCTCACTTGCATACATTAATTCCCCTGTTCGTTTACTTGTTTAGTCATCTTGATGAAATCTATAATATCTTTAATTTCCTCATTTCCGATATTATCCTCAATATGACCAACTTCTAATGTTGGTTTAAATTTTTCTAATTCTTTTTCAAAATCAATCATGGTGTACCCCTCTTCTTAAGTGATCATAAATTTCTCTTATTTTCATAGTACAACTAAGTTTTACTATAATCAATAATTATCTTGATATGAGCATAGTTTTTAGTTAACTTGACATTTCATCTTGTTATGACTAACCTATAAATAAGGAATTACGGTTCACTCAAGGAGGCTTACCCTGCATGAAAGAAATTGAAACTTGTACTTGCTCTATTATTCATGAAGATGTTGTTGAAAAAGTTAGACCTGCACTTTTAAAAGATGATGCAGCTTCGGATTTATCCAGCTTTTTCAAAGTATTTTCTGACCCTACACGCATTAAAATTTTAAGTGCACTGTTTGTGTGCGAAATGTGTGTATGTGACTTAGCAGCTTCTCTCAACATGACACATTCTGCTATCTCTCATCAATTGCGTACTTTCAAAGCTGCCAAGTTGGTTAAAGTACGTAAAGAAGGAAAAGTAGTCTACTACTCTTTGGCAGATTCCCATATTCAACAAATCTTCCACCAAGGTTATGAACATATCAGTGAAAATTAGCCTTTAATGACAAGGTGTTGTATTATTAAAATCTATAAGTTCCTATGAACAAAAGGCTTATGAAACGAGCACATTTTAATACGTTTCATAAGCCTTTTACTATTTTTCAGCTCATTTGTAATGCCTTGGCAATATGTAAAATATAAAGTTTGGCTGTATCTACTTTTTGAAGGGTATATAAGCTTCTACTGCCGACAGCATCTTCTAATTCATTAAAAATAAATTCACCCTTTTCATCTATAATAAAATCTACACCCACATAATCACATTTCAAATGCCTAAGTAGATTTCTCACTAATTCTTCTTGTTCTACTTTGAGCGTATAGCTTTCAATCTGTCCGCCTAAACAGTAATTCGCTCGAAAATCCACTTTGGAATAACGTCTGATGGCACCTACAATTTCATTCCCAATGACAAAGACACGCACATCTTCTCCTACATGCTTACATAGCTCTTGTATGAGCCACTCCTCCTTATCACAACATCCTAATAGTTCTTCAAACTGCAGCCGATTCTCCACTTTAAAGACTTCGTTCCCACCATGTCCTTCTGGGCTTTTGACAACAAAGGGATAGTCAAAGGGGACACTTGTTGTATCCATAAATCTTGGGTAAAACATCATAGTCTGAAGCGCTTTCATTCCAAGTCCACTTGCAAATTGGTGAGTGTACCCTTTGTGATTGGCAATATAGGTGACTTCACTTGAATTAAATACCCTAATCCCCATCTGCTCAAACTGTTTGCCCAGTATACTTTCTCTTGTTCGATTGATCACAAATGCTATAGCTTGTACCCGTTCTTCCTCCACCATAACCCAAAGTCCAGCTTGGTCCATACCCATTTGCATATCCTCAAAGCAAACACACTGTATCTCCAAGCCTTCTTCCTTGCCATAGTCTACCAGCATTTTGGCATAACTTATATTCTTTTCATAATCTTCTCTTTTATAAATCAGTAAGCCCTTCATCGTTTGTCACTTCCTTTACAATATAAGCCATAATCTTTTCAGCAATATTAATCCCTGTCAACTCTAAAATATTTTTAATGTGGGCATTAGAGTTGACTTCGCACAAAATAGGTGTTTCATCTGGCCCAAACATTAAGTCTACTCCAGCAAAGTCTAGTCCTAGCTGCCTACATACCTGACATGCCATTTCCTTAAAAGCTTCCGATGGTTCGTAGTGATACATCTGTCCACCATTTGTAATGTTGGCTCTAAAATCTTCTTGATTACAGCGCATCATGCTAGCAACCACTTTCCCTCCTACTACATGGATTCTCACATCCCGGCCTATACTTGTGCAGATAAAAGCTTGGTATAGATGAGGTACATCAATTACCTTTTTCCTAATTGCTATAAGTTCTTGACGGTTGCGTGCCAAATATACTTGCATCCCAAAAGAACCATAGCACTCTTTAATGACCATAGGGTAGCCTAATTCACTTTCAAGCTGACTGATATAAGCATCCTCTTTGTCGCCCTCATACATTCCTTTAAATACGAGAGGTGCAATCCTTGTGATAGGACATGCAATTCCACTTCCAACTAAACTTTCTAAAGTCATTGCTTTATTGTCACAGACTTCTATAGCATGAGCAGAGTTAAATACGCGCAGCCCTAGCCTTTCTAGCTGCCTTGCAAGCATAATATCCTTATCTAAAAATAAAACAAAGCTGATATCTTTTATACTTTTATTAATAAAAGGACTATGGTCTATTTGAAATCCATACACAATTTCATCCGTATACCATACTTCTAATGTTATTTTTACTTTTTCACTGGCCACTTTGTAGAGCCTAGTTATTTCTTCAAATTTCTCTGTCCGCATATAGCCATTTACAATAAGTACACCTTTTGTCATTTTTCTTACCAACTCCTTCTATGTGCTTATTGTACGTACAATTTCCAAAAAAGGCAACACTCCTTCTACAAAGCAATAAAAAAGTGGAGCCCTTATTATAGGCCCCACTGTCTACTATCTATACCTTTTTATCCTCTTCTACTAAATCGTCTTCTATCTTATCAGCAGACTCTAAAAATTCAGTTATGGGGATATTCACTTCTATAAATTCTGAATCTTGTATAGATGCTTCCTCTTCTTCTGTAAGTGTATCCTCATCTAAAACTGGTTCTTCCCATTCCATTTGCTCATTGTTTTGTTCATCGCTTTCTTCATCTTCATAGTTTTCTTCATCTTCATCATCCTCTTCTCCCATCTCTTCCTCATACATAAACGTGTCATCGTCATCTGGAAAAACGGGAGGAAATGTATGTGTTTGTTGTTCTGAAAGTATAAAAACAATGATGACACAAATCACCAACAAAATAATAAGAACTATAGGACTCATCATAAACCTCCTGGGGATCACACTATCACTATCAACATATGATACTTTTAACCCAAACATACCTGATGACAAGCCTTTATTTAACCTTTATACAAGTCGATTGCGTACTTTACCACTTGTGAAAGCTTCAATATTTAGAGCAACCTCATGTACTAATGTACGTCTAGCTTCTACACTTGCCCATGCAATATGAGGAGTGACTAACCACTTTGCTGGGTCTACATCATACAGTGGATGATTAGCCTCTATAGGCTCTTTTTCTAAAACATCTAGTGCCACACCACGTATTTGATTAGCCATTAATGCTTGTGCAAGTGCACTTTCATCTATAATTTTGCCACGCCCTACATTGATCAGTATGGCTGTCTCTTTCATTTTTTCTAATGCTTCTTTCCCAATTAAGTTCTCTGTATACTCATTGAGTGGGGCATGGATAGAAATGACATCACTTGTCTTTAACAAAGTCTCTAAGTCTACGCAAGGATACCCCGCCTCATGGTTTTTTCCTGAGGTGGAATAATAGATCACCTTTGTACCAAACGCTTCAGCCAATCTTGCCACCGCTTTGCCTATATCACCCATTCCTATGATTCCCCACGTTTTGTCTGTCAGTTCATAAAAAGGTCTAGCAATATAGACAAATGTCTCACTTGTAGCATAAGCCTTAGACTTTACATAATGGTCATAGAAACTTAGCTGCTCAAGGAGATTAAATAACATGGCAAAAGTATGCTGTGCCACACTCTTGGTAGAATAGCCTGCCACATTGACAACCCCTATACCACGCACCTTGGCATAGTCTAAATTAATATTGTTGAACCCTGTAGCAAAAAGGGCAATGAGTTTTAACTTGCTTGCTGCCTTTAAGTTGGTCTCATTTAAAAGGACTTTGTTTACAATGACTACATCAGCGTCCTGTATGCGCTCCTCTACCTCTTCTGGTGCAGTAAGTGGATAAATCTCTACTTCTCCTAATGCTTGTATGGAACTTAAATCAATGTCATCTCCCAATGTTTGGGCATCTAAAATTACAATTTTCATTTTTCTTCCTCCTTTAGTTCATTTTATATCTCTTTACTTTTTATATCTCTTTACTTTTTATATCTCT